>JBGKDR010000063.1:0-6668 GCA_042954225.1 Parasynechococcus sp. | reverse complement strand
ACTCGGCATTGGTGACGCATGGTTCTGTCGGAGACGGAGTCGGAAGGGGGTGGTCAGTCAGGCCGTTCTCAGGCAGAGGTGCGGCTTTGGGGGATGGAGATGCCGATGCGCTCAAGCGCTTCAATCACCTCGTCGGCGGATTTGGAACCGAAGTTCTTGATCTCCAGCAGATCCTCGTAGCTGAAGCCCATCAGGTCGGACACGGAGTTGACCTGGGCACGCTTGAGGCAGTTGTACGCCCGCACCGAGAGGTTGAGTTCCTCAAGGGGGATCTGCGCTTCGGCGGAGGGTTCGGGCTCGACGCCGGGCTCCTCCACAAGAGTGACGGTGGCCAGGGGTTGGAACAGTTCGATCAGGTGGTTCGCCGACTGTGCCAGGGCATCGTCAGGGGTGATGGAGCCGTCTGTCACGACCTCCATCCGCAGGCGCTCACGGGCGGAGCCACCCTCAGCAACGGCGGTTTCATCAATGGTGAAGTTCACGCGGATCACCGGCATGAACACGGCATCGATCTGCAGCAGATCGATGGCGCTGGTGTCTTCGTTGTGGCGATCGACGGGGCGGTAACCGACGCCGCGCTCCACATGCACTTCCAGTTCCAGGCTGAAGCCATCGGCCACGGTGGCGATTGGGCGGTTGCCATCCACCACCTGCACCTGGGAGGAAAACTGCAGATCATTGGCCGTCACCTCGGCCGGGCCGGCAACGACAAGACGCCCGATCTCCAGTTCCGGTGAGCGGCTGTTGACCGACAGCTGCTTGCAATTGAGCAGGATGTCGAGAACGTCTTCACGGACGCCGGGAACCGTGGCGTATTCATGGTTCACGCCGGCGATGCGAATGGCGGTGACGGCACTGCCTTCGAGACCGCCCATCAGGACGCGGCGCAATGCATTGCCCAGGGTCGTCGCCTGGCCACGCTCGAGCGGACCGATCAGGAACACACCGCTCTGGGCGCGATCCTCGGCAACCTGATGCTCGATGCGGTCGATCTGGTACTGCAGCACGGTCTGATGCGGGGTAGGGGGCGTGAACCGAAAAACGGTGTGTCTTCAGACGCGACGGCGCTTGGGCCGGCGGCAACCGTTGTGGGGCAGCGGAGTGACGTCTCGGATCAGGGTGATCTCCAGACCGGCCACCTGCAGAGCACGGATTGCCGTTTCACGACCGGATCCAGGCCCTTTGACGAGAACCTCGATCTGGCGCATGCCTTGGTCGAGGGCTCGGCGGGCAGCTGCTTCCGCGGCGGTCTGCGCTGCGAAGGGGGTGCCTTTGCGTGCGCCCTTGAAACCGCTCGCACCAGCTGACGACCAGGAAATGACCTCCCCTGACGTGTCGGTGATCGAGACGATCGTGTTGTTGAACGTGCTCTGGATATGAGCGACACCGTTGGGAACGTTGCGCTTGGCCTTCTTGGGGCCTGTTTTCTTGGCGGGTTTGGCCATGGGCCGTCAGCAGTCGGGTAAAGGGTGAGGGGGGAATTACTTCTTCTTGCCAGCCACGGTCTTGCGCGCTCCGCGGCGGGTGCGGGCATTGGTGCGGGTGCGCTGGCCGCGCACGGGCAGACTCATGCGGTGGCGGCGACCGCGCAGGCAGCCGATGTCCTGCAGTCGCTTGAGCGCCATGCCCTCCTGACGGCGCAGATCACCCTCGAGGGTGTAGTCGTCGGCGGCGTTGCGCAGTTTCTGAAGGTCACCGTCCTCCAGATCCTTGACCCGGGTGTCCGGATTCACACCGGTTTGAGCCAGGATGGACTGGGCCCGAGTCAGGCCGATTCCATAGATGTAGGTGAGAGACACTTCAACCCGCTTGTCGCGGGGGATGTCAACGCCGGCGATCCGTGCCACGAAGATTCAATCGAAAGGGACATGGGCCTCCGAATGTGCGGAGGCGGGAAATCAGGCCGGCGGATCGATCCCGTCCGGCGAAAGCTGACCTGGGCCTCAGCCCTGGCGCTGCTTGTGCTTGGGGTTGGTGCAGATCACCATCACCCGGCCGTGGCGACGGATCACCCGGCACTTGTCGCACATTTTCTTGACTGAGGCGCGCACCTTCATGAGGCGTGGCTCTCCAAATTTCCAAACGGCAACACTACCACGCGGGTCAACTCAGAGCACCCACGATTCGCTCGGTGACGGCCTCCATGCTCCCCTCAGCGGGAACTGAGATCAGCAAGCCCTTGTCTTTGTAGAAGCTGATCAGAGGAGCTGTCTTCTCCCGATAGACCTCAAGCCGATTGCGGATGACGTCTTCATTGTCATCGGCACGTCCACGGGACAGCATCCGCTCCATCAGCACCGCATCGTCCAGTTCGAGCAGAACTACCGCTTCGATCGGCTGCTTCAGCTCTGCCAGCAACGGTTCAAGGGCTTCTGCCTGCGGAACTGTGCGGGGAAATCCATCGAGCAGCCAGCCACCGCCGCCGAGGGCTTTCATCTGACTTTCGACAATGGCCAGCACCAAGGCGTCGCTCACCAGCTCGCCTCGGTTCATCACTGCTTCGGCTTCCTTGCCGAGATCCGATCCAGCGGCCACCTCTGCACGGAGAAGATCTCCGGTGGAGAGATGCTTCATGCCGTTGCCTTCACAGAGTCGGGCAGCTTGGGTGCCTTTACCGGCGCCAGGAGGGCCGAGGAAGAGAAGACGGGTTTTCATGGGCGACTTGGTTTGATCGAAGGTTGGATGCTTGCGATGGCTTGGCTCTACTGACGAACCAGTCCCTCGTAGCGCTGGGAAATCACGTAGGTCTGGACCTGCTTGGCCGTGTCGATGGCAACACCCACCAGGATCAACAGCGACGTCGCTCCAATCCCACGGAAGGTCTGGACCTGGGTCGCCCGCTCAACGGCTGCCGGGATGATCGCCACCGAGCCGAGGAACAGTCCGCCAAGCAGGGTCAGTCTGTTCTGGACATTGGAGAGGTAGGTCGCGGTGGCACTTCCCGGTCGAACCCCGGGAATCGCCACGCCGCCGCGTTTGAGATTGGTGGCCATGTCGGTGGGATTCACCGTCAGGGACGCGTAGAAGTAAGAAAAGCCCAGGATCAACGCGAAGAAGGTCAGGGCATAGGGCCAGGGGTTGGTGGCGCTGGGATTCAACGCTGAAGACACGTTCGCCAACCACTCGTTCTTGGTGATGTTGGCGATCGTGAAGGGGAGAAAAATCAGTGCCGAAGCAAAAATGATGGGCATCACACCACCGGCATTCAGTTTCAGCGGTAGATAGCTCTGACGGGATGGCAAAACGCCGGTGCCACCGATCTGGCGTTTGGCGCTGACGATGGGAATCCGACGGGCACCTTCCTGAACGAAAATGATCCCGACGATGGTCACCAGAAAAACGAGGACCAGGACGATGATCCCGAGCACCGTGGCCCGTTCACCGGTCTGAGCCGCCTCAATGGTTGCGCCAAGGGTGCGTGGCAGTGACGAGACGATGTTCAGGAAAATCACCAGGGAGGCTCCCTGGCCGATCCCTCGCTCGGTGATCACTTCACTGATCCACATCACCACCATGGACCCTGTCACCAGTGCGAGCGCTGTCTGCGTGACAAACACCACATCGCTGATGCCCTCGAGGGCGTACTGGCGAAGAATCGTTGCGAAGACAATGCTCTGAATCAGTCCCCAGCCCAGGGCGACATACCGCGTGATCTGAGCAATTTTCCGGCGGCCTGCCTCGCCTTCGTTTTTCTGTAGATCCTCGAGCTGCGGCAGGGCCGCGGTCAGCAACTGAAGAATGATCGACGCATTGATGAAGGGAAGGATTCCCAGTGCGAACACCCCGAGGGTGGAAATACCACCACCGGTGAAGATGTCCAGAAAGCCGATCAGATCCGTCGCGCCGTCGGTGAATTGCTTGAAGGCAACACGGTCGATCCCTGGAATCGGGATGTAGTTGCCGAGTCTCACCAGCAGAAGCAATCCCAGGGTGGTGAGCACGCGATTGCGCAGGCCAGCGTTGGTGAACAGCTGGCTGATCACTTCGGCGGCGTTGGGGTTGCGACCCCGACTGACGAGCATGTCCGAGAGAAGTTGTTGGGCTTGATGCAGCGAAGCCGCCCGCAGACCGAAGTCCAGCGGACGGCTCAGAGCCTAAGGCTGAGGTAAGACCAGGGGGCCTGAAATCAGTCCAGGACTTCGCAGGTGCCGCCAGCTGCTTCGATCTTGGTGCGAGCGGAGGCGGTGAAGGCGGCTGCCTGAACGGTCAGCTTGACCTTGAGGTCACCGTTGCCGAGCATTTTGAGGGGATGCTTGGGGCTGGTGACGATGCCGTCCTTGACCAAGGAGTCGAGGTTGACGGTACTGCCGTCCTTGATGTCGTTCAGGGCCGACACGTTCAGCACAGTGAAGTGCTTGGGGTTGACCAGGGGGAAGTGCTTGAGCTTCGGGACCCGGCGATACAGGGGCATCTGGCCACCTTCGAAGCCCGGGCGGGTCGGACGACCGGAACGGGACTTCTGGCCACGCATACCGAAGCCACAACTTGCACCTTGGCCAGCGGCGATGCCGCGACCCTTGCGCAGTTTGCGGCGACGGGCGCCTTTGTTGGGTTTAAGGGAGTCGAGTCGGAGAGTCATCGCGAATCAGGAGTAGATCTGCTCGAGGGAGATTCCCCGTTCTTTGGCGGTCTCCTTGTGGGTGCGGAGACTGGACAGGGCCACCATGGCAGCCCGTGCGTTGTTGAGGGGGGTCTTGCTGCCCAGGCGCTTGGCCAGGACGTTCTTGATGCCCGCCAATTCGAGCACGGTGCGAATGGATCCACCCGCGATCACACCGGTACCAGGGGCTGCCGGACGGATGAGAACGCTGGCAGCGCCGTCACGACCATTGGAGAGGGTCGGAATCGAGTTGTGGCGCGTCAGAGGCACCTTCACCAGGTGCTTCTTGCCGTCGGCGACACCTTTGCGGACGGCACCGATGACATCACCGGCTTTGCCGACGCCGACGCCGACCTGGCCCTTTTCGTTGCCGACAACAACGATGGCCCGGAAGCTCATCTTTTTACCGCCTTTGACGGTCTTCGAGACGCGGCGGATCTGCACCACGCGCTCTTGCCATTCGGAGTCACGCTCCTGTCCGCGACGGTCGCCACGGCGGCCACCGCGACGATCACCGCGGCCGCCGCCACGGCGTTGCTCCTGCTGCTGGCCTTCGGCAGCTGCAGGAACGTCGGCCGCACCCGGCACGGCGTTGGAATTGGTCTGGGGGGAGGAATCGGTCATGGTGAGAGCAGGGATCAGAATTGAAGGCCCGCTTCCCGGGCGGCATCAGCGAGGGCTTTCACCCGGCCGTGGTACAGGTTGCCGCCACGGTCGAAGACCACCTGCTGGATGCCCTTGGCGATGGCGCGCTTGGCGAGGAGTTCGCCGACGGCCGTGGAGGCGTCGCAGCTGCCACCATTGGCCTTGAGGCCGGTGCGCAGTTCTTTGTCAACGGTTGATGCCGAGCAGAGCGTGCTCTGGGCATCGTCATCGATGACCTGGGCGTAGATGTGATTGTTGGAGCGGAACACGGCCAGTCTCGGGCGATCCGAGGTGCCGTTGATGTTGCGACGCAGGCGCCGGTGGCGCTTCTGCGTCTGCTGTTTGCGGGACAGTTTGGACATGGTGGGTGAAGGAGAGAAACGTCAGGACAAGGCTTATTTCTTGCCGGACTTGCCCGCCTTGCGCAGGATGCGCTCGCCCTCGTATTTGATGCCCTTGCCCTTGTAAGGCTCGGGTGGGCGGATGGCGCGGACCTTGGCGGCTTCATTGCCCACCAGTTCCTTGTCGATGCCGGAGACGGTCACCTTGGTGTTGTTCTCCACCTTGAAGGTGATGCCTTCCGGGGCTTCCATCTCGACGGGATGGCTGTAACCGGCGCTGACCACGAGGGTCTTGCCTTTGACCTGGGCACGGGAGCCAACGCCCACGATCTCCAGGTTCTTGCTGAAGCCGTTGCTGACACCTTCCACCATGTTGGCGATGAGGGTGCGGCAGAGGCCGTGGCGCTCACGGGAGATGCGCTTGTTGCTCGTGGGGGCGACCAAGATGCTGTTGTTGTCCTGGCTGACGCTGACGCCGTCCGGGAGGGTGCGCTCAAGCTCGCCTTTGGGTCCCTTCACCTTGACGGTGAGGCCGTCGAGGGAGACGGTCACCTTGTCAGGGAGAGGAACAGGATTTTTGCCGATGCGTGACATGGTTCAGCTCCTGATCAGTAGACGTAACAGAGCACTTCGCCACCGACGCCCTCGCGACGGGCATCACGATCGCTCATCACACCTTTGGAGGTGGAGATGATCGCGACACCGAGTCCTCCGAGGACCTTGGGAAGGCCGCGGGTGTTCTTGTAGATGCGCAGACCGGGCTTGCTCACCCGTTGCATCGAGCGGATGGTGGGCTGGCGGTGCTTGCCGCTGTATTTGAGCGCCACCACCAATTCGGTGTGAACACCCTCTCCCTGCTCGCTGATCTCGGCGATGAAACCCTCTTGCTGCAACACCTTGGCGATGCTGCGGGTCATCCGCGATGCGGGAATCTTGGTCGTTTCGTGACGCTTCTCACTCGCATTGCGAATGCGGGTGAGCATGTCGGAAATGGGGTCGTGGTTAGCCATAGGTGTGGACGGGGAGGGCTCAGTTGCTCTGGAACGGCATTCCCATCTCGCGGAGGAGGGCCCGGCCCTCTT
>JBGKDR010000062.1:0-1311 GCA_042954225.1 Parasynechococcus sp. | reverse complement strand
AGGCGGATGCGGATCTTCTGCTGAGCAATAGCGGTGGACATAGGAAGCGCAGACGTGTCCTGGTCGGGACAGAGAGGGTGAATTGTCGAGGTTCAAGTCGTACTGGAGCTCTGCTCAGCAGCACTGCAAAACTGTAAAGGATGGGGGAACGCGAACGATCCCCCACCCCTTCAATCAGATGAACAGGATCACTCGATGATCTTGGAGACCACGCCGGCACCGATGGTGCGGCCGCCTTCGCGGATGGCGAAGCGCATGCCCTGCTCGATGGCGACGGGGCAGATCAGCTCGCCGGTCATCTTGATGTTGTCACCAGGCATCACCATTTCGACGTTGGAGCCGTCTTCAGCGGTGAAGGCAGTGATCTGACCGGTCACATCCGTTGTACGGATGTAGAACTGCGGGCGGTAGCCGGCGAAGAAGGGGGTGTGGCGGCCGCCTTCTTCCTTCTTGAGCACATACACCTGACCCTCGAACTTGGTGTGAGGGGTGATGGAGCCGGGCTTCACGAGCACCATGCCGCGCTCGATGTCTTCCTTCTGGATGCCGCGCAGCAGCAGGCCGACGTTGTCGCCAGCCATGCCCTCGTCGAGCAGCTTGCGGAACATCTCCACACCGGTGACGGTGGTTTTGCGGGTGTCCTTGATGCCGACGATTTCGATCTCTTCGCCGACCTTGACCACACCACGCTCGATACGGCCGGTGGCCACGGTGCCGCGACCGGTGATGGAGAAGACGTCTTCGACAGCCATCAGGAAGGGCTTGTCGACTTCACGCTCGGGCTCGGGGATGTTGGCGTCAACCGCCGCCATCAGCTCCTCGATCTTCGCTTCCCACTCGGCCTCACCTTCGATCGCCTTCAGGCCGGACACCTGAACCACGGGGATGTCGTCGCCGGGGAAGTCGTAGCTGGAGAGCAGTTCGCGGATCTCCAGTTCCACCAGTTCGATGATCTCTTCGTCATCGACCATGTCGCACTTGTTCAGGGCGACAACCAGAGCGGGCACGCCCACCTGCTTGGCCAGGAGGATGTGCTCCTTGGTCTGGGCCATGGGGCCGTCGGTTGCGGCACACACGAGGATGGCGCCGTCCATCTGAGCGGCACCGGTGATCATGTTCTTCACATAGTCCGCGTGACCGGGGCAGTCGACGTGGGCGTAGTGACGGGTCTCGGTTTCGTACTCAACGTGGGCGGTGTTGATGGTGATACCGCGCTCACGCTCTTCAGGAGCACCGTCGATGTCGGCGTAGTTCTGAACTTCAGCTTGACCCTTTTTGGCGAGCACGTTGGTGATCGCAGCGGTGAGGGTG
>JBGKDR010000061.1:0-2454 GCA_042954225.1 Parasynechococcus sp. | reverse complement strand
ACCGCTGATGTTTTGCGACCAACGGAGTCCACCAGGGTGAAGTGGCTGTTGGGCAATGCAATGGCCGCAGCCAATCCAGGGAACCCTCCCCCCGTTCCAACATCAATGCAACGCTTTGCTTGATCGCTGGTTTGTAATTCCTGCTTCAGTGGCCAAAGCGAATCAAAAATCTGGTTGATCCAGTAATCGTCGTCTTCAACCAATCGCGTGAGATTGACCTTGCTGTTCCACTCACGCAGCGACCGTTGAAGGTCAACAAAGGTCTGCAATTGTTGCGCCGTCGGCTCCCAGCCAAGCGCCTGCCAGAACCTCTGATCAGGCAGGCTTGCGTCGGACATCACCAGGATTGCTCGCTCCCTAGGCTTGATCTTCGCAGACCCATCGACAGCCCCTGGAGTGAGCCACTACAAGCGTCTGGGGGTCGCAGAGTCCGCTGATCTCGACACGATTCACCAAGCCTTTCGTCGCCGCAGCAAAGAACTGCATCCCGACACGACCACACTTCCTGCTGAGCGGGCAGGCAGGGAGTTTCAACAGCTCCGCGAGTCCTATGAGCTGCTGTCAGACCCCGTTCGTCGTCGTGCCTATGACCTGCAGCGTCGTGGGCCGAGCACGTCACCGTCCAAACCAGCCACGCCAAAGCCCTTCGTCTCTTCCTCCTGGCAAGGCATCGGCGAGCGGCGTCCGTTGTCAGGTGGGGAATGGTTTTCCCTGGTTCTGCTCGCGGCGGCTCTGGTGCTGAGTCTGGTTGTGGGTCTTGGCCTCGCCGCCGCGCAAGGACGCGAATGGCAGGTGGCACCAACGTGGTTGGCGGATGAGCAGACTCAGAGGATTGCGATTGATCCCACTGATGTCGGTACTTCCTACGGAGGACACCCCGCTCAATCAACACTCAATCCGAGCCCTTGAACAGTGGCTGTCTGACCTTGGGGCGACGGTTGTGGATGGCAACCCTTGCCTGTGGTCGCTCGAACGCCCGCAATGGACGGCCCAACTTCAGCTTGACCGAGAAGACCTCGTGGTGATCTGGCAGGGGGCTGGACACGACGACAAACGCTGTGCGCTGCCCTATGGATTGAGTCGCCACGACGTTCAGGCTGCGATCGAGGCTGGTCCTTAAGTCCCTAAATCGCGTCCAGAGCGACGCCAATGGCCTCGTAACACCGCTGCAACTGCTCATCACTGATACACAGAGGTGGCAGCAGGTAGACCACCTGCCCGAGGGGTCTCAGGAACACCCCATGGGTCATTGCCAGTTTTTTGACGGTGGGACCTGCAGGATTCAGGTATCCGGCTGTCCCATCCACGGCTAGGTCAAAGGCTGCAACCGTGCCAAGCAGACGACACCGGCTCACTTTGGGATGTCCCTGCAGGCGCTCGAGATGGGGGCGGTGGCGCGCTTCGAAGTCCTGAAACGCAGTCGGGTTCGCCTCCAGCAGATTGAGGCTGGCATTGGCGGCCGCGCAGCCCAGGGGGTTGGCGGTGAAACTGTGGCCATGCCAGAGGGTGAGGCTGGGATCCTGTCCGATGAATCCCTGGAAGATCCGTTCGCTGGCCATGGTCACGCCCATGGGTAAACAGCCACCGGTCAGGCCTTTCGACAGCGCCATCAGATCGGGTTGAATCCCAGCGCGGTGAGAGGCAAACCAATCGCCGGTGCGCCCGAAGCCGGTCAGCACCTCGTCGGCAATCAGCAAGGCCTGACTCTGTTTGACCCGCTTGGCCACCTCCTGGACAAAGCGCGGTCGCACCATCGCCATGCCTCCAGCACCCTGCAGCAGGGGTTCCAGGATCACCGCCGCCGTTGGCGTCTGCAGTTGCTGCTCCAGACAATCGAGCGCCGCTTGCTCCTTGGCCTCAATCGTTTCATCGCCCCACCAGGTGTGGGGCCAAGGCACCCGTGCCACGGGGAACAGCTTGTCGTCGAAGGGCTCGCTGAACAGGTTGCGTTCTCCCACGGCCATCGCCCCGAAGGTGTCGCCGTGATACGCACCATCGAAGGCCACGATCTGGTGCCGTGGTGTGCCCTGGTTGTGCCACCACTGACAGGCGATCTTCAAGGCCACTTCCACCGCTGTGGAGCCGTTATCTGAAAAGAACAGACGCTCCAGTCCCGTGATCCGGCTGAGACGTTCAGCGAGTTGTTCGGCGGGCTCGTGGGTGAAGTCGGCAAAGATCACCTGCTCCAGCCGATGCGCCTGCTCGGCAATCGCTGCAGCCATGACGGGATGACCATGGCCATGCAGGGTGACCCACCAGCTGCTGATGGCATCGATCAGGGGCGGCGCCCCATCGCGGAACAGCAGTGCACCCTCTCCGGACACAATGCGCTGGGCCGGTGCAGCGGTGGCCAGCTGGGTGAAGGGCGGCCAGAGATTGGGGTGACGTGACCCAGCCGGCGCTGCTGCCATGGTCGACTGAGCAACTTTTGCCATATTGAAGGAGTGCGGCGAG
>JBGKDR010000060.1:0-3525 GCA_042954225.1 Parasynechococcus sp. | reverse complement strand
CACAAGCTGGGTGAATTCGCACCCACCCGCACCTTCAAGGGCCACATCAAAGACAAGAAAGGAGGCCGCTGACGCCATGACCACGTCAACTCCCACGGCACCTACTGCACAGGCCCACGGACGCTTCATCCGCGGTTCCGTGTCGAAGGTGCGCCGTGTTCTCGATCAGATCCGGGGTCGCACCTACCGCGACGCGCTGATCATGCTCGAATTCATGCCTTACCGCTCCACCGGACCGATCACCAAGGTGCTTCGCTCCGCTGTGGCCAATGCCGAGCACAACCTGGGGCTGGATCCGTCCTCCCTGGTGATCTCTCAGGCCAGCGCTGACATGGGTCCTTCCATGAAGCGTTACCGGCCGCGCGCCCAAGGCCGCGCCTACCAGATCAAGAAGCAGACCTGCCACATCAGCATTGCTGTGGCAGCTCAGACCGATTCCTGACCCCCGAGGAACTGACTGATGGGACACAAACTCAACCCAACCGGTCTGCGCCTGGGGATCACCCAGGAACACCGGTCCCGCTGGTACGCCTCCAGCAAGAACTATCCGGCCCTCCTCCAGGAGGACGATCGGATCCGCAAATTCATCCACAAGAAGTACGGCTCCGCCGGCATCAGCGATGTGCTGATCGCCCGCAAGGCCGATCAGCTTGAGGTCGAACTCAAGACAGCACGCCCCGGTGTGCTGGTCGGCCGTCAAGGCAGCGGCATTGAGGAACTGCGCAGCGGCATCCAGAAAACTGTCGGCGATAAGGGCCGCCAGGTCCGCATCAACGTCGTTGAGGTGGAGCGTGTCGATGGCGACGCTTTCCTGCTGGCCGAATACATCGCCCAGCAGCTGGAAAAGCGTGTGGCGTTCCGCCGCACGATCCGCATGGCCGTGCAACGGGCCCAGCGCGCCGGAGTCCTGGGTCTGAAGATCCAGGTGTCCGGCCGCCTGAACGGCGCCGAGATTGCTCGGACCGAGTGGACCCGCGAAGGCCGTGTGCCCCTGCACACCCTCCGTGCCGACATCGATTACGCCACCAAGGTGGCCAGCACCACCTACGGGGTGCTCGGCATCAAGGTCTGGGTGTTCAAGGGTGAAGTGCTGAGCGATGAAGCCCAGCCCATGCCTGTCGGAGCGACACCACGTCGCAGGGCCAGCCGTCGGCCCCAACAGTTCGAAGACCGCTCAAACGAGGGTTGAACAGGAGGCCTGAACCATGCTGAGTCCAAAACGCGTCAAATTCCGCAAACAGCAACGAGGCCGCATGCGCGGTGTCGCAACCCGTGGCAACACC
Organism: Parasynechococcus sp.; assembly: GCA_042954225.1. Lineage (GTDB taxonomy): Bacteria > Cyanobacteriota > Cyanobacteriia > PCC-6307 > Cyanobiaceae > Parasynechococcus. Next base: position 2,242 of record JBGKDR010000060.1, on the reverse strand, counting down.
ATTGCCTTCGGTCAGTTTGCGCTGCAAGCCCAGGAGTGCGGTTGGATCACCTCGCGTCAGATCGAGGCGAGCCGTCGTGCCATGACCCGCTACGTCAAGCGTGGCGGCAAGATCTGGATCCGAATCTTTCCGGACAAGCCCGTCACCATGCGTGCGGCTGAAACCCGGATGGGTTCCGGTAAGGGCAACCCTGAATTCTGGGTGGCTGTGATCAAGCCGGGCCGGATCCTGTTCGAGATGGGCGGTGCTGAAATCACCCCCGAAATCGCCAAGGAAGCCATGCGCCTCGCGCAATACAAGCTTCCCGTGAAGACCAAATTCATCCAACTGGATGAATCGAAGCAGGCCGATGCTCCAGCAACGGCCGCTGCTGAAGCCGCCACCGTGGAGTCCTGACCATGGCCCGTCCCAACGCCGCCGATGTGCGTCAGCTGTCTGATGCGGACATCAATGAACAGATCGACGGCCTGCGCCGCGAACTGTTTCAACTCCGTTTCCAGCAGGCCACGCGCCAGCTCACCAACACGCACCGTTTCAAAGAGGTCCGCATCAAGCTGGCCCAGCTTCTGACGGTGCAATCGGAGCGCCAGCGCTCCACCGCTTCCTGAACCCCACCTCTGTACCAATGGCAGTCAAGGAAAGGGTCGGCACCGTCGTCAGCGACAAGATGGAGAAAACAGTGGTGGTTGCGGTTGAAAGCCGCTTCCCCCACCCCATCTACCAAAAGACGGTCAGCCGCACCACCCGCTACAAGGCACACGACGAAGACAACACCTGTCGCGTCGGTGACCGTGTGCGGATCACTGAAACGCGGCCGATGAGTCGCCACAAGCGCTGGGCCATCGCCGAAGTGCTGAGCCACAGCCCCAAAGCTGACGCGTCCTCCAGCGCGGCCGCTCCGGAGGTGAACCAGTGATTCAGCAGGAGTCTTACCTGAACGTCGCTGATAACAGCGGCGCCAAGCGCATTCAGTGCATCCGAGTTCTCGGAACCAACCGTCGCTATGCCCACGTCGGAGACGTGATCGTGGCAGCGGTGAAGGATGCGATGCCCAACATGGGCGTCAAGAAATCCGATGTGGTCAAGGCCGTCGTGGTGCGCACCAAAGCCACCATGCGTCGCGATACCGGCAACTCGATCCGCTTCGACGACAACGCCGCCGTGATCATCAACGACGACAAAAACCCCAAGGGCACACGTGTGTTCGGTCCTGTTGCCCGTGAGCTCCGCGAGCGCAACTTCACCAAGATCGTGTCCCTCGCTCCGGAGGTGATCTGACCATGGCGACAGCAACCACCCGCGCCAAGAGCGTCGAGCGCACCAAAATGCGCATCCGCCAGGGCGACACCGTTCAGGTGATCGCTGGCAAGGACAAGGGCAAGACCGGAGAAGTCCTGCGCACCCTGCCCAACGAGAACCGCGTGATCGTCCAGGGCGTCAACATGCGCACCCGGCATGTCAAGCCCACCCAGGAAGGCGAAACCGGACGCATCGTCACCGAGGAAGCATCCCTGCATGCCTCCAACGTCATGCTCTATTCCACCGCCAAGAAGGTGGCAAGCCGCGTTGAAATCGTCGTTGAAAAAGACGGCACCAAGAAGCGTCGGCTGAAGAAAACCGGTGAAGTCATCGACTGATCCCGACTTCTGACCAAGTCCAGAAGCCCCCGTACCCCGCAATGTCACTCAAAAAGCGCTACCGGGAGTCCATTCAGCCCAAGCTGAAAAAGGACCTCTCCCTCAACAACATCCACGAAGTCCCCAAGGTGCTGAAAGTCACCGTCAACCGGGGACTCGGTGAAGCCGCTGCCAACGCCAAGTCCCTCGAGGCCTCGGTGAACGAGCTGGCTCAGATCACCGGCCAAAAGGTGGTGATCACCCGAGCCAAGAAAGCAATCGCAGGCTTCAAGATCCGCCAGGGCATGCCGATCGGCTGTGCCGTCACCCTGCGTGGCGATCGCATGTATGCCTTCCTGGAGCGCCTGATCAACCTTGCGCTGCCCCGAATCCGCGACTTCCGTGGCGTCAGCCCGAAGAGCTTCGACGGTCGTGGCAACTACACCCTCGGGGTGCGGGAACAAATCATTTTTCCTGAGATCTCCTTCGACAAGATCGAGGCCATCAGGGGCATGGACATCACCATCGTGACCAGCGCCCGTTCGGATGAAGAGGGCCGGGCCCTCCTCCGCGAGATGGGAATGCCGTTCCAGAGCAACTGAGCCCTCCCCGTCCACACCTATGGC
>JBGKDR010000059.1:0-1887 GCA_042954225.1 Parasynechococcus sp. | reverse complement strand
TTGCGGCGCTCTTCGGTGAGCGGCGGCACATTGATCCGGATGATCTTGCCGTCGTTGTTGGGGGTGAAGCCCAGCTCACTCATGGCGATCGCCTTTTCGATCAGCCCCAGGGAGGAGAGATCAAAGGGTTGGATCTGGATGGTCTGCGAGTCCGGCGTCGTCAGCGTGGCCAGCGATTTCAGCGGAGTGTCCGCGCCGTAGTACTCGACCGAGATGCGATCGAGCAGCGACGAATTGGCCCGTCCCGTGCGGATGGTGTTGAAGTTGCGCTGGGTGGCTTCCACCGACTTGCGCATGCTGGCTTCGAGATCTTTGGTCGACATGGGAGTGGAAGAGGGACTGGACGGGAACGAAACGCCGCAGGATCAGAGCGGTTCGCCGATGCGTGATCCGATCGGCTCGCCGGCGACAGCTCTGCCGATGTTGCCAGGTTCAAACAGGTTGAACACCACGATCGGGATGTTGTTGTCCTTGCAGAGGGCGATCGCAGTGCTGTCCATCACGCCCAGTTCACCGCTCAGAACATCCTGGAAGCCGAGGTTCTCGAACTTCACGGCATCCGCATGTTTGGCGGGATCCTTGTCGTAGACGCCATCAACCTTGGTGGCTTTGAACACCACATCGGCGTTGATTTCTGCTGCCCGCAGGGCCGCTGTGGTGTCCGTGGTGAAGAACGGGTTGCCACAGCCAGCGCCGAAGACGACCACACGGCCTTTTTCAAGGTGACGGATCGCTTTTCGGCGGATGTAGGGCTCGGCCACTTCCTGCATGGCGATCGCCGTCTGAACCCGGGTGGGAACCCCGGCCTGCTCAAGCCCGTCCTGGAGCGTGATCGCATTCATCACGGTGGCCAGCATGCCGACGTAGTCGGCCGTGGCGCGTTCCATTCCCGCTGCAGAGCCTTTGAGGCCACGGAAAATGTTGCCCCCTCCCACGACGATGGCCAGCTGTGTGCCTGTCGCCACCACCTTGGCGACGTCCTGGGCGATGGAGTGAACGATGGCGGGATCGATGCCATAGCCCTGAGATCCCATCAGAGCTTCGCCGCTGAGTTTCAGCAGGACGCGTGTATAGGTCATCAACGGTCCAGATCCGTTTGACAGTAGCAAGCGCTGGCCAAGCCTCCTGTCCCTCGCTTGAATAGGCCAACGAGCCTGGTGTCATGAATCAGCCCGACAGCTCCCAAAGCGGCGTGATGGCTCGTCTCACTCTGTCGGCACTGCAGCGCGCCAGTGAGGACCCTTCCTGCTGGCGTGATCCGGTCGTGTATCGGGCCCTGTTGGTCAGTGGGCTCACGGTCCTGACCGATGCCACCCGTCATCTGCAGCAGGATCTGCAGCAATCCTGAGCGCTGGCTCAGCCTTCAGAATTCAATCCCTGGCTGCGCTTTGACGCCCTGCTCGCGGAAGGGGTGGTGCACCAAGGTCATCTCGGTCACCAGGTCAGCGTGCTCCACCAGAGCAGGCGGTGCTCCGCGTCCGGTCAGGGCGACATGGGTCAGTTCCGGTCGCTCGGCCAGGCCCTTGAGAACGGTGTCGGAGTCGATGTAGCCGAGCTTGAGGGCCACATTCACTTCATCAAGCACCACCAACTTGATTGCTGGATCACGCAGGTAGCCCAGAGCGGTCTCCCAGGCGGCTTCCACCAGTTGTTGATCCCGCTGGCGATCCTGGGTCTCCCAGGTGAACCCTTCGCCGAGGGCATGCCAGGCCACCTGCTCACCGAAGGCTTTCAACGCCCGGGCCTCGCCAGGCTCCCAGCCCCCTTTGATGAACTGCACCACGGCCACGCGTTCACCATGGCCGAGGGTGCGCAGCACCAAGCCAAGGGCGGCTGTTGTTTTTCCTTTCCCCTGTCCGGTGAAGACCAGGACTAGACCTTTTTCCT
>JBGKDR010000058.1:0-7396 GCA_042954225.1 Parasynechococcus sp. | reverse complement strand
AGTCCGAGGGTGTCCATGTGGGTGCCGTTCACGACCACCGGGACGGCACCGCCTCCTTCTATCTGAAGGATCCCGAAGGCAATTGGCTTGAAATGTTGTATGAACCCCCCGGTGGTATCCCTTCCAATCACAGCTGAGGCGACGGAGCAGTCCGACCTGGCTGTTCAGGAAACACTCGAGCTGCTCGAGTGGCCAAGGCTGTGCGAGCACCTTTCGGAGTTCGCCAGTACGACCATGGGAGCCCTGGCGGCGCGCACCCTCCGCCTTCCTGCATCGATCGAGGCCAGTCGAAACGCTCTCGCAGAGACCGTCGAAATGGCCGTGCTGGATGACCTCAGCGAAGGCGGACTCAGCTTCCGGGGCGTCCGGGACATCACGGCTGTCCTGCAGCGTTGTGTCAAAGGGGGGGTGGCGTCCGGAGAGGAGTTGCTCAGCGTCGCTGAAACACAGGCTGCAGCCCGTCGTCTGCGGCGTCAGATCGATGACTCGGAGCTCCGTCCGATCTGCACAGCACTGGTCGATGGGATGGTCACTCTTCCCGATCTGGAGAAAACGCTGCGATTTGCGCTGGAGGATGGTGGGCGGGTCGCCGACCGGGCCAGCGATGCTCTGGGCGGGTTGCGGCGTCAATGGCAGAGCCTGCGACAGGAGCGTCGCGACAAACTTCAGGATCTGCTGCGGCGTCTGGGATCGTGTCTTCAAGACACGGTTGTGGCTGAACGCCATGGCCGTCCCGTACTGGCGGTCAAGGCGGGGGCTGTGGGGCAGGTCCCTGGACAGGTCCATGACAGCTCGGCCTCAGGAAGCACACTGTTCGTGGAACCCCGCTCCGTTCTCGGCCTTGGCAACAAGCTGACCGAGATCGAGGCGCGGATCCGCGATGAGGAATTGAGGGTGTTGACGCAGCTGAGTGCGTCCGTTGCCGAGGTGGCTCCATCGCTGACGGTTGTGGTGGAGGTGCTGCTGCAGCTCGATCTCGCCCTCTCCCGCGCACGGTATGGCCGCTGGCTCAATGGGTTGCCCCCCGGTCTTGAGGCTGAAGCGGACGCCCCCTTCCGCTTGAAGGGACTCCGGCATCCGCTTCTTGTGTGGCAGCAACAGCGTCAAGGGGGGCCCGCCGTGGTCCCCATCAGTGTTGATGTGTCCCCCCAGCTACGGGTGGTGGCGATCACCGGTCCCAACACCGGTGGCAAAACAGTCACGCTCAAAAGCATTGGCCTTGCAGCGTTGATGGCCCGTGCGGGAATGCTTCTTCCCTGTTCTGAGCCACCCTCCCTGCCCTGGTGCGCCCAGGTGCTGGCGGATATCGGTGACGAGCAATCCCTTCAGCAGAGCCTGTCCACCTTCAGTGGTCATATCAAGCGCATTGGGCGGATTCTGTCCTCCCTTCAGGCAGCGGCTTCTCCAGCGCTGGTGTTGCTGGATGAAGTGGGTGCCGGCACCGATCCGAGTGAGGGAACCGCCCTCGCCACTGCGTTGCTGAAATCTCTCGCCGATCGCGCCCGTTTGACCATCGCCACGACGCATTTCGGTGAACTCAAAGCGCTCAAGTACGAGGACGATCGTTTTGAAAATGCCTCGGTGGCTTTCGATTCCGACACCCTTTCACCCACCTACGCACTGTTGTGGGGAATTCCAGGGCGCAGCAATGCTCTGGCCATTGCGACACGTCTTGGCCTGGATGCCCAGGTGCTCGATCGGGCCCGTGCGTTGCTGGCCCCGGGTGGTGACGGTGATGTCAACACCGTGATCCGTGGTCTGGAAGAGCAGCGCCAGCGCCAGCAAGCGGCCGCTGAAGACGCGGCTGCTCTTCTGGCCAGGACAGAACTGCTCCATGACGAACTGCTCCAGCGCTGGCAGAAGCAAAAGCAACAGACCGCGGCACATCAGGAGCAGGGACGGCAGCGGTTGGAGCGCTCCATTCGTGATGGCCAGAAGGAAGTGCGCTCTCTGATTCGCCGACTGCGCGATGACCGTGCCGACGGCGAAACCGCCCGTCGTGCTGGTCAGCGGCTGCGCAAGCTCGAGGACGATCACCGCCCGTCCAGAGAACGTCGACAGCATCAACCGGGTTGGCGGCCAGCCGTCGGTGATCGTCTACGGGTGCTGGCCCTCGGTAAAGCTGCGGAGGTTCTTGCAATCTCTGAAGACGGGACCCAGCTCACCGTTCGCTGCGGCGTGATGCGCACGACTGTCGAGCTGTCAGCTGTGGAGAGCCTGGATGGTCGTAAGCCGGAGTCACCGCCAGCCCCGGTGGTGACGGTCAAGGCGCGTGTCGGATCCGGCGGGGCCCAGGTCAGGACCACTCGCAACACCCTGGATGTGCGGGGAATGCGTGTGCACGAGGCCGAGGCTGCGGTGGAAGAACAGCTCCGTAGTGCCAATGGACCGCTCTGGGTGATCCATGGCATCGGAACCGGCAAATTGAAGCGAGGGCTCCGGGAGTGGCTGGCGACCGTGCCATACGTCGAACGGGTCACCGATGCCGAGCAGGGAGATGGTGGGCCCGGGTGCAGTGTCGTCTGGGTGCGTTGAGTCTCAGGACAAGGGCGGCAGTTGCGGTCCCTGATCCTGGGTGGTCTGTTCCGGAATCGGGATGGCATTCCCATCACGATCGAACAGGCGCCATTCGTTGGGGTCGGGGTCCAAGTGCAGGGTGTCCTCTGCTCTGTAGACCGCGTTGGTGGTTGCCCTGACCTGGATGAGATGGTCCCCGGCTTGCAGGCGACAGGTGATGATCTGCTCGTTGCCAAGCACTTCGCAGTGGGTGACAGTCGCTTCCAGGTTTCGGTTCGTGGCAGGGCCAATTCGCCACGATTCTGCCCTCAGACCAGCGGTCAGAGGCTGCCCCTCCCGCTCGCTCAAGGCCAGCGCCAGCGGTCCTTCCACCGCAAGACGCCGATCGCCCAGCACCAACGTGCTTCCGGGCCCGACTGTGATGGGAAGCAACGGCATCGGTGGTGTGCCGATGAATTGCGCCACGAACAGATTGGACGGCCAGCGGTAAAGCTCCATCGGCGTGCCCAGCTGCTGCAGTCGTCCTTGGTTGAGCACGGCAATGCGATGGCCCATCGTCATCGCCTCCACCTGATCGTGGGTGACGTAAATCGTTGTTGTCCCCAGCGTCTTCTGGAGCTCAACGATTCTTGCCCTGGTGCTGGTGCGCAACTTGGCGTCCAGATTGCTGAGGGGTTCATCCATCAGGAACACAGCGGGTTCCCGAGCCATGGCTCGCCCCAGGGCCACCCGTTGTTTCTGGCCTCCGGATAACTCCTTGGGAAGCCGGTCCAGCAGGGGCTCGAGTTCCAGGGCCTCGGCCACCGCCTTGATGCGATGGCTGATTTGTTCTTCTCTGGGGGATCGCACACGAAGAGCCGCAGGACCGCGTTGGGTCAATCGGTGCAGCTGATCATGGATCTGCTCAGGCAGATTGCGTTTGCGGCTTCGGCGCAAACCAAAGCTGAGGTTGTCGCGGACCGATAGGTGTGGATAGAGCGCATAGCTCTGGAAGACCATGGCGACGTTGCGTTGCGCGGGTCGCAACGCACTCAAGGGCTGAGGTCCAACCCAGATCTCACCCGATGTCGGCGTGTCCAGTCCGGCAAGCAAGCGCAGCAGGGTGCTCTTCCCACAGCCTGATGGTCCAACCAGGACAAGGAATTCGCCGTCTTCAATGTCGAGATCCAGGCCGCGGATCACATCGACCGCGGGACCGCCCCTGCGACCCGGGTAGGACTTGCTCAGGGCTTCGAAGCGGACGCCGGCCAAGCGGTGGTGTGCAGCACCGGAATCTTAGGGTTGTGGATTGGATCCATTCGGCAGCGCCGTGCAGTTCATTGATCAGGCACGCATCACTGTGCGGGGAGGCCGGGGCGGAGATGGCATCGCAGCATTCCGCCGCGAAAAGTATGTGCCCGCCGGTGGGCCTTCGGGTGGGGATGGTGGCCATGGCGGTCATGTCGTGCTCGAGGCCGACAGCAATCTTCAGACGCTGCTGGATTTCAAGTACAAGCGCCTGTTTGCCGCGGATGATGGGCGCCGGGGCGGTCCGAACAAGTGCACGGGTGCCTCAGGCCGCGATCTTGTGATCAAGGTTCCCTGCGGCACGGAAGTGCGGCATCTCAGTTCAGGGATCCTGCTGGGCGACCTCATCAATGCCGGTGAGCACCTGGTTGTGGCTTTTGGCGGCCGCGGCGGATTGGGCAATGCCCACTATCTGAGCAATCGCAACCGAGCACCTGAGAAATTCACCGAGGGGCGTGATGGTGAGGAGTGGCCTGTGCAGCTGGAGCTCAAGCTGCTGGCTGAAGTTGGCATCATCGGCCTTCCCAATGCCGGCAAAAGCACCTTGATTGCGGTGTTGTCAGCTGCTCGCCCCAAGATTGCTGATTATCCCTTCACCACGCTGATTCCCAACTTGGGTGTGGTGCGCCGTCCCAGTGGTGACGGCACTGTCTTTGCCGACATCCCGGGGTTGATTGCCGGTGCAGCCCAGGGTGCTGGATTGGGGCACGACTTTCTCCGCCACATTGAACGCACCCGACTTCTGATTCACCTCGTCGATGCCGGTGCTGACGACCCGATCGAGGATCTGCGTGTCGTCGAGCAGGAGCTTGAGGCCTATGGCCATGGACTGGTGGATCGTCCGCGTTTGCTGGTGCTGAACAAACAGGAACTCGTAACAGACGACAGGCTTGAGGAGATCACCCAGGCTCTGCGGGATGCCAGTGAAGGCCGCCCTGTCATGACGGTCTCTGCTGCGATGAATACGGGGCTCGATACCTTGTTGTCGTCTGTCTGGGACAGCCTCGGAATCTGAAGATGATCCGCACTGTGGTGTGGGTGGTTGTTTCACCCTTGGGGCTCCGCCATAACGGAAGGAGCCATTGGAAGAGTCAGCATGACCTTCTATACCTGCTTTGACACCACAGGCGCTGTCATTGCGCGATGTCAGACCCCACAAGACATCGACGTTCTGCGTCGCATGGGACGACCGATCTCCAAGGTCGAGCCGATGCGTCAAGAGGAAGCCGTGGTCTGCTCGCTAACAGGCAGTCCAGCTGAGTATGACGAGGACGTTTGACGTCGATTGTTCATAGAGGCCGCGCGATGGCCTCTATGAACCCACATATGAATCAGTCGTCGTAGACGCGGCACTCGTCGGCGTCGGGATTGGCATCGCAGTACAACTCCAGAGGAGTTGGATCATGCTTGTCCTCGGGGTTGTGCTCTTTGTACTCCTCGAGGGACTTGAGCTCGTCAGTGAAGTGACGGACTTTGGCGTCGTCTCCAGCTGCTTTCGCTGCCGCGATTTCGCTCTGGTCCTTTTGGATGTGTTCGTCGATGGATTTCATCAAGCCAATCGCATGCCGTGGGCGATCTTAGACGGGAAATTTTTCGAGGGACGTGGCCTGAAGCAGTTTTTGGATCGGTGCAGACCCTCCTGTAGGTGAGGGATTAAGGGGCCAGCTCGCTGAGTTCCAACCAACGTTCTTCAGCGGCTTCGATGGTGGCGATGAGTTCAGCGAGTTCGAGGCTGATGCTGGCGAGATCGGCACCGTTTTGCTCCATGGCACGTTCCAGTTCTTGCTTTCGGGTTTCGTAATCCGGTAGCTGCCGATCGAGCTGTTCCAGCTCACGCGACTCTTTGAAGCTGCGTCGTTTGCGCGCAGGCTCTTGTGCTGACTTGGCTTGGGGCTTCGTCGTTGTTTTGTTCGCTTCTTGCCGATCACCTGCTGCTGCCTGCTGGCTTCGTTCGCTCTGCCGCTGGTGCTCGAGAAATTCGCTGTAGTTGCCTTCAAAGCGCCGCAGACGTCCGTTCTCAAAGCAGAACAGCCGGTCGACTGTGCGATCGAGGAAATACCGATCGTGGGACACCACGATCACGCAACCCCTGAAATCCTCGAGGAAATCCTCCAGAACACTCAGGGTCTGAATATCGAGATCATTGGTCGGCTCGTCCAGCAGCAGGACATTCGGTGCCTGAATCAGCATTCGACACAGGGTCAGGCGTCTGCGTTCGCCACCCGAGAGCTTGCCAAGGGGGCTGTGTTGCTGGGCAGGAGGAAAGAGGAAGCGTTCCAGCAACTGAGACGCGGTGACCTGCTCACCACCGAGATCAATTCGACTGGCCGCCTCTTCGACGAAATCAATCACCTTTCGCTCCAGCCCTTTCCCTTCCATAAAGGCTTCGGTGTGCTGGTCGAGATAGCCCACATGGACCGTTTCCCCTAGTCGCAGGCTGCCTTGGGTGGCATCGCGACGCCCTGCGATCAGATCGAGGACACTGGATTTCCCACTTCCATTGGGACCGATGATCCCCACGCGATCCTCAGGACTGAAGCTGTAAGAGAAATCCTCGAGAAGCGTTCTGCCTTCCGAAGTGCCGTCGGCGGTGACACCGAGTCCTTCAGCTTCGATGACCTGCTTGCCGATGCGACGGCTGACACTGGCCATTGCAAGCGTGGCCTTGACCTGGGCCGGTTTCTCCTCTCGCATGGCCTCGATTCTCTGCAGCCGTGCCTTCTGCTTGGTGCTGCGCGCCTTGGGGCCCTGGCGGAGCCAGGCCAGCTCCCGGCGTAAAACCCCCTTGAATTTTGCCGCCGATGCGGCTTCCGAGGCTTCTTCGTCGGCCTTGTGCTGGAGATAGGTGCTGTAGTTGCCCTGGTAAGTGCGTGCTCGTCCGCGGTCGACCTCCACCATTCGTTTGGTGACGCGGTCGAGGACGTAACGGTCGTGGGTGACCAGAACGAGGGCGCCGGGATAGCGATCCAGCCAACTCTGCAGCCATTCGACGGCGGCAGCATCGAGATGGTTGGTGGGCTCATCCAACAGAAGGACATCGGGGCTCGCGACCAGGGCCGAGGCGAGGCCCACCCGTTTGCGATATCCGCCTGACAGGGCTTCGACGGGCCGTTGCAGATCGCTGATCCCCAGCCTCTGAAGCACTTCCCGGCATTGCTGTTCCAGACTCCAGGCCCCTTCCTCATCCATGCGCTGACTGAGCACTCCCAGTTCCGCCAGCAGTCCTTCATCATCTGGACTGGCGGCAACGGCATCGCTCAAGGCACTGAAGCGAACCAGCAGATCACGTTTGGTTCCACATCCTTCCAGCACTTGTTCGAGCACCGTCAGGCCTGGTGTCACCGTGCTCTCCTGCCCGACCAGGGCAATGTTCAGTCGCGGTGAGCAACGTCGCTCGCCATGGCCAAGCGGTTCGACCCCAGCCAGCACTTTGAGAAGAGTCGACTTCCCTGCCCCATTGGGACCAATCAGCCCAAGTCGTTCGCCCTCCGCGATGTGCAGATCAAGATCGGCGAACAGGGTGCGGATCCCGAAGTCCTTCGCGGCATCCACCAGGCTGATCAAACTCACGGATTGTCGGCGGAGACTTGGC
>JBGKDR010000057.1:0-16091 GCA_042954225.1 Parasynechococcus sp. | reverse complement strand
AACCGGAGCTCAGAACCAAGCTGGGCAGGATCGGACAACAGCGGATGGGGGCCGCAGGTGGGAGCGTGCGGCTGGCCCAACTCGTGCTGGAGCGTCTGCACGGATACTGACGATGGTTTCTCTGCGTGTGTGATGGCTGCGATTCAGGACGCCGAATACGTGAAACTCTGTGCCCAGCTGGCCAGTGCCTTGAGCATCAGCTTGGCCAGTGCACGTCGGCAAGTGGACCAGGCCGCGGCCAAAGAGGGCAAACGCGACATCGCATCCCGTCGCGCCAAGGCTCAGGAGCTGCTGGACTCCCTGGGATCTGAAACCGGTCAGCAGCGGGAGACCCTGGATGCCCTGCTGAGCGCCAGCGAAGGGGATGCCAATTTCATGCTTGAGGACTGAACAGAGCGCCTGACGGATACAGCTCAGTGCTCAAAGGTCTGATGAAAGCGCAGACGATCCAGCTCTGACATCACGGCCACGCAACTGAAACAGCGTTGGGCCAACTCCCAGCGCCCCTCACGCCGCAACATCACCTCCAGCTGGCGTCGGGCCGGAATCAGGTACCGCACATCGTTGGCGGCATAGGCCAGCTGGACCTCGGTCAACTCATCGACACGCCCCCAATCGCTGCTTTGAGCGCCTTTGTCCAGCTCAACGCCGACCAGCTCCATCACCAGATCCTTGAGACCGTGGCGCGGGGTGTAGGTCCGGGCCAGACGACTACCGACCTTGGTGCAGAAAATCGGCGCCACCTCGATACCCAGACCGCTGGCCAGGGCCGCCACGTCAAAGCGCGCAAAGTGGAAGATCTTTTCGACTCCTTGGGCCTCCAGAACACGCTGGAGGTTGGGGGCGGACTGCTGACCGAGACCGATCCGCACGCAACAGACGCGGTCTTGCTCATCGGCGATCTGAACAAGACAGAGGCGATCGCGACCGTGAATCAGGCCCATGGCTTCGGTATCAACAGCCAGCGTTGAAACCTGGAGGTAACGCTCCGTCCAGAGGGCATCGAGATCACCGTCGAAAACAGCGAACTCAGCCGGTGGGGTCTGAGAAGCGGCCATGCATCAACAGCGATGAAGCCACCACTTTGCAGGGCCGCCCCAAGGGCCGAACAGGCAATCGCGCTTGAAACTCAAATTGAGATCGCTTTAGATAAGATCAGCATCGCCCGCAACGTGTTCTCCCGTCGCAAGCCCTCGCGCAACTGCCTGGCAGACATCGAGCAGTACTTCCAGCAACCACCCCCGCAATTCCTGGACCTGGAACTGGCGGTCTGCTGGATCCTCGAGTGCCTGCTGAAGGATGACAACTATCCGTCCGGCCTGCTGCAGGAGCTCAACCGGCACAACCCGCAGCTACGCCTGTCGGAGACCGTCCTCCAGCAAGCACTCGCCTTCCTCGAGCAGCAGGGCTCAATCACGACTTACACCAAACGCTGCCCAAGCCGCGGGCGGCCGAGACGAATGCTTCACCTCCAGCCGGAAGCACGTCAACAGGCGGAAAAACTGATGGACCCCTGGCACAGCTGGCTGAACAGTCACCAGTTGATGCTCTCCTGAACAGCACCCACCACCGCAGGCCCTAGAAAGGACCCCGATTCCACCGGCTGCCATGCCTGAGGGCTTTCAGTCCACTCTGCTGCTAACGGTTCTCCTCGCCATCGGCCTCGTGTTTTTCCTGCGAGCAGCGAGCAAGGACCGAACCACTGTTGTGGATGTTTCCTCCCCACAACCACCCTTGGCCGTTCTTGACGGACTCAGCAGCTGGTTGGAGCAACGTGGATGGCGACGTGATGGCGGAGATGCTGAGCGTCAGGTCCTGCGCTTCCAGGGCCAGGTGAGCTCAAGCCAGCCATTGGCGGTGCTGCTGTCAATCCTGGCGGCCATCGGTGGCAGCTGCTTCGGGTTGGTCCTGCGTCAGTTATCCCCTCAGCTCGGCTGGTGGCCACTGCTGCTGATCGGGTTCGGTCCGTTGGCGGGATGGCTCTACAGCCGCCGAGCCGCACGGACGGAGATTCTGGAAATGCGATTGATGAATGCGTCAGACGATGAGGGCTGCCAGCTGCGACTCCGCGCCCATCGCGATGAGCTGATCGCCATCGAACTCGAACTCGCTGAGACCCTGCAACTCGCCAGCGATGGCTCCCTGTTGTCCTCCCCGATCTGAACCATGCGTCTGCCAGCCCTGTTTCAACGGCGTCGTTTCGCCACAGGGCTGTTGATCACAGGGCTGTCGCTGGTCACACTCGCGATGACCAAGGCAGCAGAACAGCGCAACTGGCTGAGCGCTCCCGCTCCGACAGACCAGCACCAACCGACACCGGTAGCAACACCGTCTGACCCGGGCCCCTGTCCGGTCGCGGCCAATCCGGACCCCCTGCTTGGCCCCCGCACGCGGAAACCCGGGAGCTGGGTCGGCCGAAGCCCTGTCTCGACCGATCTGCCGATCGTGGTCATGGCCGGACACGCCGACTCCCAGGCCATGGCCAGCGCTGGGACACCTGGATTTGCCGTGGATGTGGGCAAGCAAGCCCCGATGGATTCCCGCATGCGGGACGAGTTGTACTGGAATTTCAAGGTTCAGGACGCCGTGGTCCGACTCGGCCTGGAGGAAGGCCTGAACATCCGCGGTTACACACCGCCGTCCCTGACCATCCGCAACGACAACGACCCGCGCACCAACTGGTCACAGGCAAAGACCCTCTCAGCGCAAGGGCACTACGTCCTGGAAATCCATTTCGACGCCTATCGCCCCTACGGATTCGGCTCAGGACTGATCCCCGCCATCAATCGACCCTTGAACCGTGTCGATGAACAACTGGGCCAGGCCTTCGGGCGCTTCCCGAGATTCTTCCGAGGAGGCCTTGGAGGCCCCCGCCGCGGCATCGGCATCCTGGAGATCGGGATGCTGGAACCACCCCTCGAGACAAAACTGCGGGATCTCTCCACCCGGGAGCAGACGGTCAACTGCCTGGCCCGCCGGGTGGTGGATGCCCTGAAACGAGGGGTCAGTTGATGGCCTGATGGGGGCGACAGCGGTCATCGAGCGTCGGGTCCCCGAGCCAATCCTGAGGCTTGGTGAACAGCTCCGTCAGCAGAGCCTCGCGGGAGCCAGGCTCTGCCTTGTATCCGTACTCCCAGCGCACCAGAGGTGGCAGAGACATCAGGATGGATTCAGTGCGGCCATTGGTCTGCAACCCGAAAATGGTGCCGCGGTCCCAGACCAGGTTGAACTCCACATAGCGTCCGCGCCGATAGAGCTGGAAATCACGTTCCCGATCGCCGTAGGCCATCGGGTGGCGCTTTTCAACGATGGGCGCATAGGCGGGCAGGAAGGCACGGCCATTCGCCTGACCCAGGGAGAACAGCTGTTCCCAGCCCAGAGGACGGGGGCCAAGCTCGGAGGACACGGACGCTGCTGGGCCGCTGGGGTCCTGCCCCTTGTAGAGGACACCGCTTGAGTCCTGGTAGTCGTAGAAAATTCCGCCGACGCCTCTGGTCTCGCCGCGGTGCTTGAGGAAGAAGTACTCATCGCACCAGGGTTTGAACACCTTGTGCAGGTCGGGATGAACGGAGTCACAGGCCGCCTGGTGGGTTCGGTGGAAGTGACGCGCGTCATCCAGGAATGGGTAGTACGGCGTCAGGTCCGCTCCACCACCGAACCACCAGACCGGGCCAGCCTCGAAGTAGCGGTAATTGAGGTGAACCGTTGGGATGTAGGGGTTCCGGGGATGCAGCACCATCGAGGTCCCGGTGGCAAACCAGGGATGGCCCTTGGCCTCAGGACGCTGCTTGAGGATCGAGGGGGGCAGCTCCTGCCCCTGCACCTCGGAAAAATTGACGCCGCCCTGTTCAAAGACACGGCCTTCACGCATCACCCGTGAACGACCACCGCCCCCCTCGGGACGATCCCAGCTCTCCTCCTCGAAACGGCCTTCACCATCCAGCGCTTCCAGGCCAGCGCAGATCTCATCCTGCAAACCCATCACCATGGCCCGGGCACGATCGCGGGAGTCCTTCGGTGGCAGAGCCAGCTTCGGCATGGTGGTGCCCGTCGTCTCGCGTCCGAGAACGCTGCGTATCAGGGAGCGGACCATGCGGTGTTGGGTTGGTAGTCAGGAAACCTAAACAGGTCAGACCAGACCCCGACAAGGCTCCGTGAGGGACTGTCACGGGAGACGCTTCTAAGATCCGGCTCGCAGTTCCTCAGCAGATGGTCTCGGCCGAGCAGGCAAACGGTGTCCTTGAAGCCGTCAAAGACGCTGGAAGTGGACGATCAGCCCTGGAGCTTGGCTGGATTGATCAGGTGCGCGTGACGGCACCTCGGGCCATTTTCCGACTCAATCTTCCGGGGTACGCACAGAGTCAGCGCGACCGAATCGTCAGCGAAGCCCGCAACGCCCTGTTGGAACTCGACGGGATCGACGACGTCCAGATCGAGATTGGCTCAGCGCCCAGCCAAGGGGGAATCGGCCAGGCGGGCCATGGTCAACCCGCTGAACGCCAGGCGATTCCAGGGGTGCGTCAGGTGATCGCCGTCAGCAGCGGCAAGGGCGGCGTCGGCAAGAGCACCGTGGCCGTCAATCTGGCCTGCGCTCTGGCGCAGCAGGGATTGCGGGTCGGACTGCTCGATGCAGACATCTACGGACCCAACGCACCGACGATGCTCGGCGTGGCGGATCAGACACCCGAAGTCCAGGGGAGTGGAGATCAGCAGCGGATCATCCCGATCGAGAGCTGCGGCATCGCCATGGTGTCCATGGGCCTCCTCATCGATGAACATCAGCCGGTGATCTGGCGCGGACCGATGCTTAACGGCATCATCCGTCAATTCCTGTACCAGGCTGAGTGGGGTGAGCGGGATGTCCTTGTGGTGGACCTGCCCCCTGGCACGGGAGATGCGCAGCTCTCCCTCGCCCAGGCGGTCCCGATGGCCGGCGTGGTGATTGTGACCACACCTCAGCAGGTGTCCCTGCAGGACGCCCGCCGCGGCCTGGCGATGTTCCGACAGATGGGAATCCCCGTTCTTGGCGTCGTGGAGAACATGAGCGCCTTCATCCCCCCCGACATGCCCGACCGTCGCTATGCCCTGTTCGGCAGTGGTGGTGGAGCGCAGCTCGCCGGTGATTACGACGTCCCCTTGCTCGCTGAGATCCCAATGGAAATGCCGGTCCAGGAAGGCGGAGACAGCGGACGGCCAATCGTGCTCAGTCGCACTGATTCCGCCAGCGCCATCGCTTTCAAGGGACTGGCCGAGCGGGTGGGGCAACTGGTCAAACAGCCCTCCTGACAATGGTTCCCAGCCGCCGCAAACGCAGCAAGCAGCGCGAGTGGATTCTCTGGGGAGTGCCGTTGGCGATGGTCGCCGTATCAGGGATTTTGATCGCCAGCACCCAGCGTCAGGCTGATTACGCGAACTGGTACCACCACTGGATCACCGCCGCAGTCGGCGTCGTGGTGGCCTGGGTTCTGCAACGGGTCCCTCTTCAGCGGCTTCAGGGGTTGCTGATTCCCCTTTACGGCCTCACCGTGGCGAGCCTGATTGCTGTCCGCCTGATCGGCACCACAGCCCTCGGTGCCCAGCGCTGGATCAGCATCGGCGGGCTCCATGTGCAGCCCTCGGAATTCGCCAAGATCGCGGCAATCCTGTTGGTGGCTGCCGTTCTGTCACGCCACCCCGTGGAGCGGCCGGTGGATCTGCTCCGACCTCTCGGGGTGATTTCCATTCCCTGGCTCCTGGTCTTCATCCAACCGGATCTGGGCACGTCTCTGGTCTTCGGCGCCTTGATGCTGACGATGCTCTATTGGTCCGGGATGCCCTTTGAGTGGGTGGTTCTGCTGTTATCACCGCTGCTGACGGTGCTGCTGTCGCTGCAACTGCCTTGGGAGACGTTCCAGGCGCTCTCCACAGGTCAAACGGCACCGGTTTGGACAGGCCTGGCGATCTGGACCGCGATCACTGCTTTTCTGGCCTTCCGGTCGCTGCCCTGGAAGCGCATGGCAGCCCTCGGGATGAGCCTTATCCAGGTCGCCACCATGGTCGCGAGCCCGATTCTCTGGGGGGTCGTGCTGCAGGACTATCAACGCGACCGCCTGGTGCTGTTCCTGGATCCCAGCAAAGATCCTCTGGGTGGGGGGTATCACCTTCTCCAGAGCACCGTTGGCATCGGCTCCGGCGGACTGTTCGGCACAGGTCTCCTCCAGGGACAGCTCACCAAACTGCGCTTCATCCCCGAACAACACACAGACTTCATCTTCAGCGCCCTGGGTGAAGAAACGGGCTTCCTCGGATGCCTGCTGGTGATCGTTGGCTTCGGCCTGCTGATGGGGCGGCTGCTGCAGGTGGCCCGGCATGCGCGAAGCGACTTCGAATCCCTTGTGGTGATCGGCATCGGGACGATGATCATGTTCCAGGTCGTGGTGAACATCTTCATGACCATCGGACTCGGACCCGTCACGGGCATTCCACTGCCCTTTCTGAGTTATGGACGCTTCGCCATGGTGGTCAATTTCATTGCACTGGGCCTCTGTCTCTCGGTCGTCAGGGAAAGCCGACGGCTGTCAAACCTGCTGCGCTGATGGAGCCCGTCAGCTTCCAAGGCTTGCGAGAGCGCCTGGCCAGGGATGTCCCCGCCGGTGGCTGTGACGAGACAGGTGCCAGACGCCTGTGGTGGGCGGCACTGGAAACCCTGCAACACCACTTGATCAACCAGGCGGAGCCACCGCAGGGGGTCTGGCTGGCAGCTCCCCTGCCGGCCCTCTATGCACCGGGCCTGATCAGCCGGCTTCGGGGCTGGGTCTGGGCGCCTGATGCGATTCAACGTCTGACGGCCCTGGACATGGCGCTCCCGGGAAGCGGAGCACAACCGATCCATCATTTCGACCGACTGGATCTGCGAGATGAGGACGGTGATGATCCTTTTCTGCTGGTGATCACCCCCTCGCTGCAGGTCGCTCTGGCCCTGCACGGCCCCGCAGGACAGCGCCAGCTGCTGATGCGCTGCGATGCGCCAACCCTCAGTGATGCCTTGGCACTGATCGGAGGTCGCCTGCGCGAGCAGTCACCCGATCGCGCTGCAGCCCTGCATCAAGCCCTGGAGCAACTCGGCCCCTTGCACAGCGATTCCGACTGGAGCGCACGCTTCTGGCCTGAGGTCGCCGAACGCCTGACCGGCATGGCACCGAGCATCACCCTCCAGGCCGCCAGCGAATCGACAGCATCTGCGGCATCCGAAGAAGACCAGGAACTCTCCCTGCTGGAAGCGTTGACCCATGAGGTCAGAACCCCCCTGGCAACAATCCGAACCTTGATCCGATCGCTGCTGCGACGCCGGGACCTGCCCGCCGTGGCGATCCAACGTCTTCAGCAGATTGATGTGGAGTGCAGCGAACAGATCGACCGATTCGGTCTGATCTTCCACGCGGCCGAGCTACAGCGCCAGCCCAGCGAAGCGACTCTGGCGCGAACCGATCTGGGGGCCATCCTCGAGGCCCTTGCACCTGGATGGAACGACCAACTCGAGCGACGCGGCGTCCGCCTCACGCTTGATCTGGCACCACAGCTGCCGATGGTGCTCAGCGACCCCAGGCGCCTGGAGCCGATGCTGGGAGGCCTGATCGATCGCACCAGCCGCGGCCTGACGTCTGGGAGCCGTCTGGATCTTGTGCTGCGGGTGGCCGGGGCCCGGCTGAAACTGCAAATCCTGGTGCGGCGTCCCGACCATGACGGCAGCTCCGATGTGAGGGAGAACAGCGCAGGACAGGCACAGGTCGGGCCGGTGCTCAGCTGGAACCCATCCACGGGAAGCCTCCAGCTGAGCCAGCGCGCGACGCGCCAACTGCTGGCCAGCCTTGGTGGTCGCTACAGGCAACGCCAGGATCGAAGTCTCACCGTGTTCTTCCCCCTGGCAACGGACAGCGAGCAAGGCTGAAGCCGCTTTGTTGACGGGTGTGAAGGATGCTTTCGCCGACGGGATTTCCCCCCGATCACGGTGCTACTTTCCAGCCGTAACGGCCCGTCTGGATTACCTCAGCCATGGCAGCATCGGCGTTGAACGGTCAGCTTCCTCAGTACATCGGCAGCACAGGCGGTCTGCTGAATTCCGCTGAGACCGAAGAAAAGTACGCGATCACCTGGACCAGCAACAGCGCCCAAGCCTTTGAACTGCCAACAGGTGGTGCGGCGATGATGAACTCGGGCGAAAACATCATGTATTTCGCTCGCAAAGAGCAGTGCCTGGCCCTCGGCACCCAGCTGCGCACAAAATTCAAGCCCCGGATCGAGGATTACAAGATCTACCGGATCTTCCCCGGTGGAGACACCGAATTCCTCCATCCCGCCGATGGCGTCTTCCCTGAGAAGGTCAACGAAGGCCGAGCAATGGTGGGCCATAACCCCCGTCGTATTGGTGAAAACACCAATCCCGCCAACATCAAATTCAGCGGTCGCAACACCTTCGACGCCTGATTCGTCTCAGCAACCGTCACCGGCCGCTCGAAACCGCGCCGGTGACGCTGTCAAGATGCGCGCATGCTCAGTCCTGATCGCGCCTCGTTTCGGCAGGCAGCTGCCAACGGTTTCAATCTGATCCCCCTGGCCCAGAGCTGGCCAGCTGATCTTGAAACGCCGCTCACAACCTGGATCAAGGTCGGCGCGAACCGACCACCAGGTGTTCTGTTGGAATCCGTTGAGGGTGGAGAGACCCTCGGTCGCTGGAGCGTGGTGGCCTGTGACCCCCTTTGGACCGCTTCAGCACGGGGACGCCAGCTGATTCGCACCTGGCGTGAAGGTCAGCAGGATGAGATCAACGGCAATCCCTTTGAAAGCCTCCGGCAGCTGCTGACGCCCTACCGCTGTGCGTCCTTGCCAGGGTTACCCCCATTGGGCCAGCTCTATGGCATGTGGGGATACGAATTGATCCACTGGATCGAACCGACCGTTCAGGTTCACGAGAGTCCGGCCGATGCCCCGCCCGATGGCATCTGGATGCTGATGGATTCGATCCTGATTTTCGATCAGGTCAAACGCATCATCACGGCTGTGGCCTACGCGGATCTCAGCAACGGCCAGGATCCTGACCAGGCCTGGGATGCGGCCATGTCGAGGATTCAGATCATGCGCCAACGCATGACGGCGCCATTGCCCCCGATCGAACCGCTCAACTGGTCCGGGGAAGCAGGAGACATGCCGGATGTGATCAGCAACCGCAGCCGTAAAGATTTCGAGGCGGCCGTTGAAACAGGTCGCGAGCACATCGCGGCTGGAGATGTGTTCCAGCTGGTGCTGAGCCAGCGTCTCGAAGCCGATGTCCCTCAGACCCCGCTCGAGCTCTATCGAAGCCTTCGGATGGTGAATCCATCCCCATACATGGCCTTCTACGACTTCGGGGACTGGCAGTTGATCGGCTCAAGCCCAGAGGTGATGGTCCAGGCGGAACCGGCTGCCGATGGTGTCCGGGCCAGCCTCCGCCCCATCGCCGGAACCCGCCCTCGAGGGCGGACGCCGCTTGAGGATCGTGAACTGGAAGCCGAACTGCTTGCGGACCCGAAGGAACGGGCCGAGCACGTGATGCTCGTTGACCTCGGACGCAATGACCTCGGCCGGGTTTGCCAGCCCGGCAGCGTCGAAGTCAAGGACCTGATGGTGATTGAGCGTTACTCCCACGTGATGCACATCGTCAGCCAGGTCGAAGGACGCCTATCCCCAGACCACGACGTGCTGGATCTCCTGATGGCGGCATTCCCAGCAGGAACCGTCAGTGGAGCACCGAAGATCAGGGCGATGCAACTGATCCATGGGTTGGAACCGGACGCCCGCGGGCCCTATTCGGGGGTCTATGGCTCCGTCGACCTCGCTGGAGCCCTCAACACGGCCATCACGATTCGCACCATGGTGGTCCAACCCAACGGAACCGGTGGATGCCGGGTCAAGGTGCAGGCGGGAGCCGGAGTGGTTGCGGACTCCAGGCCCG
The DNA here is from genome assembly GCA_042954225.1 of Parasynechococcus sp. Taxonomy (GTDB): domain Bacteria; phylum Cyanobacteriota; class Cyanobacteriia; order PCC-6307; family Cyanobiaceae; genus Parasynechococcus. The sequence continues at coordinate 6,124 of JBGKDR010000057.1, read as the reverse complement.
ATGCTGAATACGAGGAGACCCTGAACAAAGCCCGCGGCATGCTCACGGCCTTGGCCTGCCTCAACCCGGCCAAGTCATGAGCAGCTCACTCCTGCAAAAAGGGTTTGAGGTGGAGCTGTTCACCGGTCAACCGTCCGGTGAGAACGTCGGCGTCTCCACTGCTGTCGCCCAGGAGATCCCCGGCTTTGTCACAGAGCCGGATCACCGCAACCTGGAGTACATCACCGATCCGATTCAGGACTATGACGTGCTGCGTGAGGCCCTGCTCACGCCGCGCCGCGCCCTGCGGCGTTGGTTACAGCCCAAAGGACTGACCCTGCTGCCTGGAAGCACCCTCAGTCTGGGGGACAACACCCAGTTCGAGCGTTCCAACCCGGACAATCCATATCACGGTCGTATTGAAGAGACCTACGGCACGCGGGTTGTGACCGCGAGCATCCACATCAACCTCGGACTGGACGATGCGGATCTTCTGTTTGCAGCCGTTCGACTCGTGCGCTGCGAGGCGGCCCTGTACCTCGCACTGAGCGCCAGCTCTCCGTTCCTTGGCGGCCAGGTCAGTGCGTACCACTCCCAGCGTTGGCAGCAGTTCCCTCTCACCCCAAGCGCAGTCCCTCTGTTTCTCGACCATGCGCACTACACGTCCTGGGTGCTGGAGCAACTCGAGGCAGGCACCATGTGGAATGAGCGGCACCTCTGGACGTCCGTTCGCCCGAACGGTCCAAGACGGCCCTACGAGCTCAATCGTCTGGAATTGCGGATCTGCGATCTCGTCACCGACCCTGCCGAGCTTCTGGCGATCACAGCGTTGCTGGAACTCAGACTCCAGCAGTTGATCCGAAACCCTGAGCAGTTCGATCCCCTGGTGAGCAGCAGCCTCGACGCAGAACAGTTGATGGCCCTCGCCGACGCTAATGACGCGGCTGCAGCACGCGACAGCCTCAACGCCACCCTCCGTCACTGGGGCAACGGTGAGACGATCCGTTGCGACGACTGGGTCAACAGCCTGATCGATCAGGTGGGCCCCCTGGCGGCCGACCTCGATTTGAGCGAACACGTGCAACGGCTCACAGCCATGGTCAGCGCCGGCAACCAGGCCATGCAATGGGTGGACCAGCACCGGGCTGGACGGTCGATCAGCGATCTGCTCCGATCAGGAGCCGAGGCGATGGAGCACCAGGAACAGGCCTTGAGCCCCTCTTTGGGATGATCATGGCCAGACCCATGCCCGATGGAGCGTCAATGCCCCAGATCACCACATCGGCTCCCGACGGCGAGAAGGCCCGGGCCAGCGGTGGTGACGCTGTGCCGGAACGGTTGCTGGAGCAACGTCTTGAGCTCGTCGAGGACCTGTGGCAGACGGTGCTGCGCAGTGAATGTCCAGCAGACCAGAGCGAGCGTCTCCTGCGTCTGAAGCAACTCAGTGATCCAGTTGCACTCGAAGGCCCCGACGGGGACAGCACAAGCGACGCGATTGTGGCCCTGATCAAGGCCATGGACCTCTCGGAGGCAATTGCCGCAGCCCGAGCGTTCTCGCTGTATTTCCAGCTGATCAACATCCTCGAGCAACGGATTGAGGAAGACAGCTACCTCGACAGCCTTGCACCGATCAGCCAACGCAAGGACGAGGCCTCACACCCGGGCCAGGATCACTTCGATCCCTTTGCCCCGCCCCTGGCCAGCCAGACGGATCCAGCCACCTTCGGTGAGCTGTTCGCAAGACTTCGTCGTCTCAACGTTCCCCCCGCACAGGTCGAACGTCTGCTGCAGGAACTGGACATTCGCCTGGTCTTCACAGCACACCCCACCGAAATCGTGCGGCACACGGTCCGCCACAAGCAGCGCCGGGTGGCCTCACTGCTGCAGCGTCTGCAATCGGATAGTTCCATCTCCATTCAGGAACGGGACAACCTTCGCGGCCAGCTGGAGGAGGAGATTCAGCTCTGGTGGCGCACCGATGAACTGCACCAGTTCAAGCCCACGGTGCTCGACGAAGTCGATTCCACCCTGCACTATTTCCAACAGGTGCTCTTTGACGCGATGCCGCAGATGCGGCGGCGCCTCACCTCCGCACTGAGCCGCAATTACCCCGACGTCCGCTTCCCTCAGGCCTCCTTCTGCACGTTTGGCTCCTGGGTCGGATCCGATCGGGATGGCAACCCGTCCGTCACCCCGGCGATCACCTGGAGAACAGCCTGCTATCAGCGTCAATTGATGCTGGAGCGGTACGTCAGCTCGGTCAGCTCGCTGAGGAATCAGCTGAGCATCTCCATGCAGTGGAGTCAGGTAGGAGCCCCCCTCCTGGAATCCCTGGAGATGGATCGGCTGCGCTTCCCCGAGATCTATGAGGAGCTGGCCGCGCGCTACAGGCTGGAGCCCTACCGGCTCAAGCTGAGTTACATCCTCGAGCGCCTCCAGCTGACCCTGAAGCGCAACAACCAGCTGGCGGAAGCTGGTTGGCAATCACCGCGGGACATCGATAGCGGCAACACCAATCCCCTCCCCAATGGGGATCCGCTGCACTACAGCACCATCGATGAATTCCGCATCGATCTGGAGCTGATCCGCAACAGCCTGGTCAGCACCGAGCTGAGCTGCGAGCAGCTCGACACGCTGCTGCATCAGGTGCACATCTTCGGCTTCTCACTGGCCAGCCTGGACATCCGTCAGGAGAGCACCCGACACAGCGATGCCATCGATGAGATCAGCCGCTACCTGCAGCTGCCGAAACCCTATGGCGAGATGGAGGAAGCCGAGCGGGTGAGCTGGCTGCTGAACGAACTCGCCACGCGCCGGCCGTTGGTTCCCGCCGCCGTCGAATGGAGCGACGCCACCGCGGAGACGATCGCCGTCTTCCAGATGCTCCAGCGCCTCCAGGCCGAATTCGGGCAGCGGATCTGCAACACCTACGTGATCTCCATGAGTCACACGGCGTCCGACCTCCTGGAAGTGATGCTGCTGGCCAAGGAAGCGGGACTGGTCGATCCCCAGGGAGGTCATGCCTCACTCCTGGTGGTTCCTCTGTTCGAGACGGTCGAAGACCTGCAGCGGGCCCCTGGTGTGATGGAGAACCTGCTGAATACCGAGCTTTACCGCAACCTGCTGCCGTTGACAGGGGCCGATCAGCTGCCATTGCAGGAACTGATGCTTGGCTACTCCGACAGCAACAAGGATTCCGGATTCCTCTCCAGCAACTGGGAGATTCACCAGGCTCAGATGGCCCTGCAGGACCTGGGCAGCCGCCATGGCGTCGCTCTGCGACTGTTCCATGGGCGAGGTGGATCGGTCGGACGTGGTGGTGGTCCGGCCTATCAGGCGATCCTGGCGCAACCAAGCGGGACCCTTCAGGGACGCATCAAGATCACGGAACAGGGAGAGGTTCTGGCCTCCAAGTACAGCCTCCCCGAGCTCGCCCTCTACAACCTGGAGACACTGACCACTGCCGTGGTGCAGAACAGCCTGGTCACCAACCAGCTGGATGCCACACCAAGTTGGAACCAGCTGATGAGCCGCCTGGCCACACGGTCACGGGAGCACTACCGGGCACTGGTCCACGACAACCCAGATCTGGTGGCGTTCTTCCAGCAGGTGACGCCCATCGAGGAGATCAGCAAACTGCAGATTTCCAGCCGACCGGCACGTCGCAAGAGCGGAGCCAAGGATCTCTCCAGTCTGCGGGCGATTCCCTGGGTCTTCGGTTGGACGCAAAGTCGTTTCCTGCTGCCGAGCTGGTTCGGTGTCGGCACCGCACTCGCGAGCGAGGTGGACTCCGATCCTGAGCAACTCGATCTACTGCGCCGGCTGCACCAGCGCTGGCCGTTCTTCCGCATGCTCATTTCCAAAGTCGAGATGACGCTCTCAAAGGTGGATCTGGACCTGGCGCGGCACTACATGATCAGTCTTGGCGCCCCTGAGAACCGCGAGTCCTTCGAGCGGATCTTCCAGGTGATTGCCGACGAATACACCCTGACGCGCAAGCTTGTCTTGCAGATCACCGGGCAGTCACGCCTGCTGGCATCAGATCAGGGACTTCAGCTCTCCGTCGACCTGCGCAACCGCACCATCGTCCCGCTGGGATTCCTGCAGGTGGCCCTGCTGCGGCGACTGCGGGATCAGAACCGTCAGCCGCCCATGAGTGAGTCATCGAGCTCCAGCGATGACGGTCGCACCTACAGCCGCAGTGAACTGCTGCGGGGTGCTCTGTTGACCCTCAACGGCATCGCTGCCGGTATGCGCAACACCGGCTGACCCGTGCTGCCTTTTCTGCAATCGTCATCCACCCCGAGTCTCCCCGAGGGCTTCCGACTCGAGACCGTAGAGCTGCCGTCTCCCGCGCAGCTCAATAATCTTCTCCAGGCCTGCGGTGAGTCGAGCCATCCCGAGGATCGTCTGATGCTCGCTTTGCAGCGCAGTACCTGGCATCTCAGCATCATTGCTGTCGCCAGCGGTGAGTTATGCGGGTTCGTCAGGGCCACAACCGATCAGGCCCTGAACGCCAATCTCTGGAATCTATGCGCACGGCCTGGCGAGCACCAGGGAATCCTGCTGGCCGTTCTGGTCCACCGCTCCCTCCACATGCTCCGCCGTGATCTGCCGGGCTGCAGCCTCTCGATCTCAGCACCATCGTCTGCCGTGGTGGCTCTGGAAAAACAGGGATTCGTGATCGACCCCAACGGAATCAGGGCGATGGGTCTGCGCTTGCAGACACCCTGACAAAAATAAAAACGAGCATGGAGGGACTCGAACCCCCGACCCTCAGAACCGGAATCTGATGCTCTATCCAACTGAGCTACATGCCCACTGATCGATCGAGGACCGCAGTAGTGGAGATGGCCTCAGGGCCTCTCGTTATGGGTACCTTACCCACACGTCGCGCCTTGTCCCATCCGGCTTCACAAGCTCCAGCTGCAGGGCTTCCGGAATCATGATCAGCTGGAGCTGGGGCTGACGGAGCCACGGCTTCTGGTGATCGGGCCGAACGGCATCGGGAAGTCGAACCTGCTCGAGTCCGTTGAACTGCTTGGCAGCCTGCGATCACATCGGTGCAGCAATGATCGCGATCTGATCCAGTGGGATCAGCCCCGGGCTCTGCTGCGGGCGTGGGTCGGCGATGAGCACGATCAACTCGAGCTGGAACTGCGGCGCAGCGGCGGGCGCCAGGCCAGACGCAACGGCAAGATCCTGTCCCGTCAGCTCGACCTGATCGGTCCCCTGCGCTGCATCGGCTTCAGTGCGCTGGACCTCGATCTCGTGCGTGGCGAACCGGCGCTGCGCCGGCAGTGGCTGGACCGGGTGGTTCTGCAACTTGAACCGGTCTATGCCGACCTGATCAGCCGCTACAGCCGCCTGCTCCGGCAACGGGCTCAGCTCTGGCGCCGACGAGCGGGAAGCCCGCAGGACCGTGATGCCCTGCTGGATGCCTTCGACGTTCAGATGGCCCTGGTCAGCACCCGAATTCACCGGCGCCGACGGCGAGCACTCGGTCGCCTGGAGCCCATTGCCGCTCGCTGGCAGGACCATCTGAGCAAGGGCGGTGAGCAGTTGGCCCTGACCTACGTCCCCGGCAGCCGACTGGATGAGGATGAAGCGGAGGAGCCCTGGCGACTCTCGATTGAAGAGCAACTGCGCGCCCAACGCCCTGAGGAGGAGCGCCTGGGCAGCTGCAGGGTTGGCCCGCACCGGGACGAGATCGCCCTGTTGATCCAAGGCCAACCGGCCCGACGCTTCGGCTCAGCCGGACAGCAGCGCAGCCTCGTGCTCGCCCTCAAGCTGGCCGAACTGGAGCTGGTCACGCAACTCTGCGGTGAGCCACCGCTGCTGCTTCTCGATGATGTGCTCGCAGAACTGGATCCAACCCGCCAGCACCTGCTGCTGGATGCCGTCGGGACGTCCCACCAATGCCTGATCAGCGCCACCCATCTGGACGGCTTCGAAGGGGGCTGGCGTCAGGACGCCCAGATCCTGGATCGCCGAGACCTGGGATGAGACCCTGCATCGGATATCGTTAAGCGCTGTTTTTTCTCCGTTTGATGGAGCAAAGCTTGTCTGAGCTGCATCCCAATCCGGGATGGGAAGGCACCAAAACACCGATCGAACCGACCGACATGGTCGGCAAACACTGCAT
>JBGKDR010000056.1:0-2317 GCA_042954225.1 Parasynechococcus sp. | reverse complement strand
AGCGGTTGCTGCGTCTGCTGTCGGTCGCCGATCCTCAGGCCCATCGAGGGCGATCCCGCGCGGTGTGGGGTCTGCTGGTCCTGGTGGTTCTGCTCGTCGTGGGCCTGAAAATCGGCTCCCCCGATCAGGATGCCTACAAAGGTCTCGTCTTCGGTGAAGGGGGGCTGGTCGAGTGGAGCCAGGTGGTTGTGCTGGTGCTCGCCACCCGTGTGGCCTGGTTGATCGGCAGGGATTTGAACGAACGTCTTGAGGAAGGCCTGCCAGGCCGCCTGTTCCAGCTCGGCTCAGGATGTCTGGCCCTTGTCCTAATGGAGGAGCTCGCCTGGGGTCAGGTGATCTTTAGCTGGCGGACACCGCCGTTGTTGCGTGAGATCAATGCCCAGAACGAGACGACCCTGCACAACATCGGTTGGTTTCAGGATCGATTGGATGTCGGCACTTTCCTCGTCACCCTTGGGGTTTTGGCGGTAGTGGTTCTGGCGCCACGTTGGATCGCCGCGCTGACCAAGCGTTGTTCCCAGCCAGTGGCGGCGGTGATCCCTGCCCTCAGTCCTGCTGCCTACAGCTGGCCACTGTTTCTGGCGGTCGCAACGCTTGCGTTCTGCGTGGCCACACGAACCTTCTCTGATGTGATCCTCAACCGCGATCAGGAGTGGGGCGAGCTGGTGCTTTACGCCTCTGTGCTTCTCCTGCTCCTGCGTACGCGGGTGTTGCTTGGTCCTGTGCAGGACCCTCCGTAATCTGCCCAAAATCGATCGAGGACGGCTGCATGCGTGCACCCCGCGGCACTGGTGAGCCCTCCACGACACGCTGGCCAGTCAGCGTGTTGGCGATGGCTGGTCTCTTTGCCTTGATCTGCTTTGCGATCCAGGCCTGGCGGCTGTTCAGTCTCAGCGCCAGTTACGACCAGGCCCTGTTTCTTCAGGAGCTCTGGTCCACAGCCCAGGGCCGCCCCTTCGAGAGCAGTTTGTCCTCGGTGTTGTCCGGTGCCGTCGCCGTCAACGGTGGTCTCCCCTCAATTGACTACCTGCATCTGGGTCAGCACGCCAATGCTCTGACGCTGCTGCTGTCTCCCCTGGTGGCTCTCTTCGGCATGTGGGCGCTTCCCCTGGCCCAGGTCAGCTTGCTCGCTGCGGCGGGTTTGGTGTTGTGGCGTTTGGCCGACGACCGGCTGCCGCGCCCTCTGGCCGAGCGGATCACGCTCGCTTACTTCCTCAGCGGTGCGGTGATCGGCCCGGTTCTTGAGAACTTTCACGATCTGGTCTGGCTGCCCCTGCTGGCGTTTCTCGTGGTGGGGGGGCTGCTGGATGGTTGCCGCTGGCGGGTGCTTCTGTTCAGCGGGCTGTTGCTGTTGGTCCGTGAGGACAGTGGCCTGTTGTTGTTCTCCCTCGGGCTCTGGGCCCTGGTCCGACGGCCCGGTCAGCGCATCACCGGCGCGGTGCTGATGCTGGTGTCGTTCATCTGGGTCCTGCTTGTGACGGGGTGGATTCAGCCGATGGTGGATTCCTCGCTGTCGGATCGGTTCCTCCAGGAAAAATTCGGCCATCTGGTCGAGGATCCCTCGGGTGGCACCGCAGCGGTGCTGCTGGCGATGCTGCGGCAACCGCTGGCGTTGCTGCAGGCCTTGGTGTCTCCACCGGCTGAGACCCTCGGTTTTCTACTCGCCCTGAGCCTGCCGCTGCTGTTTGTGCCGTTGCGGTCCGTCGATGCCGTTCTGCTGATGGCGGGACCGTTGTTGATCGCTCTGCTCTCCCAGGGCCGATCGGCGTTGTCGGTCACCCTGCGCTATGTGCTTGCGCTGGTGCCCGGTCTGTATCTCGGGTCCGTGCTGTGGTGGGAACGCCACTCTGAGAGCTGGTCACGGGTCTGGGTGCGCCGCAGCTGGACGGCCGCTCTTTCTCTCGGCCTTGTGCTCACAGTGGTGGCGAATCCACATCGCAGCCTGTCGGCTGTGATTCCAGACAGCTTTTCGCCGTGGATTCATGTGCCTCCAAAGCAGATGCTCGACCGTCGCCAGGCGGCGCTGAAGGCGATTGCGCTGGTGCCTGCGGAGGCCAGCGTGTCGGCCGATACCCCCTTGCTGCCGATGCTGGCAGAGCGGGAGGCGGTGATCCGCTTCCCGAAGCATGTGGACTACCGCGACCGTTCCGGAGCCGTGCGTGAGGTCGACTGGGTTGTGGCGTTCCCCGGCTACTACACCCCCCTGGCACCGGTGTTCAGACGCGAGCGCAAACAGCAACGCTCGATTCGTCGGGAGCTGGTTGAACTCACGGAATCAGGTCGCTTTCAGCTCGTGCATTGCCAGGGCGGGGCCGTG
>JBGKDR010000055.1:0-5579 GCA_042954225.1 Parasynechococcus sp. | reverse complement strand
TCAGCAGCTCCCGGTAGCGGTCGGCAATGGCCTCCCGACGCTCGACCCAGCGGGTGAGCCGAGGCAGTTTCACGTTCAGAACCGCGGCCTGGAGGGCGTCAAGCCGGCTGTTGTAGCCGAGGGCTGTGTGCAGATAACGCTCGGGCATGCCGTGCACCGCAAGCTCCCGCATGGACTGGGCCAGTCCGTCGTCGTTGGTGGTGATGGCTCCGCCATCGCCGGCCGCACCGAGGTTCTTGGTGGGGAAGAAGCTGAAGCAGCCGGCATCGCCGAAGCTGCCCACCGCCTGGCCGTTCCAGCGTGCCCCGGTGGCCTGGGCGCAGTCTTCCACCACCTTGAGCCCGTGGCGGGTGGCAATCGCCATCAGCCGGGTCATGTCCACGGGGCGCCCGAACAGATGCACCGGCATCAGTGCCTTGGTGGCCGGGGTGATCGCCGCTTCGATCTGATCGAGATCGATCAGGTAAGTGGCCGGGTCCACATCCACGAACACCGGTGTGGCGCCGACCGCACTGATCGCTTCAGCGGTGGCGAAAAAACTGAAGGAGCAGGTGATCACCTCATCCCCCGGGCCGATCCCCAAAGCCCGCAGGGCCAGGATCAGCGCATCGGTGCCGCTGTTGCAGCCGATGGCGTGGCGGGTGCCGACGCTTGCGGCAAAGGCCTCTTGAAACTGTTGAATCTGCGGTCCGCCGATGTATTGCCCGCTGCGCAGCACATCCAGGACGGCGGTCTCAAGATCCGTTCCCAGATCCGAGATCTGCTGGCTGAGGCTGAAGGGAGGCACCTGCATAAAGCAAAGCTTAAGGGGCTCAGCCGAACCAGTCCGGCTCCTGTCCGGGGTTCCACTTCACATTGCAGCCCACCGAGGCGACCTGCTCGGGATTCACCGTGGCTCCACCCAGGACGGCATCCAGCGCCGCTCGAAGGTCCTGGCCATTGAGCACCTGATCATTGCCTGGCCGGCTGCCATCGAGTTGGCCGCGATAGCGCAGCGTCTGGACGCCTGTGTCGTCCGGGGCGAACAGATAGAACTCCGGGGTGCAGGCGGCCTGAAGCGCTTTGGCCAGGGTCTGGTCCGCATCCAGCAGGTAGGGGAATTGCCAGCCGTGGCGTTGCGCTTGCTCGGCCAGATGGGACGGACCGTCCTGGGGGTGGGTGATCAGGCTGTTGCTGCTTAGCCCCACAAGTTGGATGCGTGCGCTGTAGTCCCGGTCGAGCCGGCTGAGTTCCGGCTCCACGTGCTTCACGAAGGGGCAATGGGCACAGATCACCATCAGCAGCACAGGCCGCTGGTCCAGGTCGGTTCTGCTGAGCGTGCCGCGACCCCCGACCAACGGCAGGGCAAAGTCCGGCAGCGGCGTGTCCAGCGCCAGCATTGTTGACGGTGTCAGAGCCATGGCACTGCAGCGGCGGGAAACCTCCTGCAGGATGGCGGTTGATTGCGGCGTGTGTCAGTGCGACCAACGATTCCCCTGGGCCTTGGTCTCGCTGCGCTGCTCTGCGCCTGCGGCGCGCCCAAGCAGGAGGGCACCTGGCGGTTGATGCCCTTGTCCCGCTTCGTGCCCCACGACGGTCTGGCCGTGGTGAACCAACCCGATGGCTACGGCATCCACATCTTTCTTGAGACCGACACCGAGACGGCGGGTGTCTGCCAACCGCGCTGGTTGCCGGACCCGGCTCGGTTGTTCAACGGCAACGGCAGCACGCCGTTCAGCTCCGGTCTGGCCAGCCGTCAGGAGTTCTTTGAGGTGGTGCGCCGCAAGGATGTGACCAAGGCTCTGCAGCAGGAACTCCAGGCCCTCTGCAAGGCGAGGGCACCGGAAGCGCAATGGCAGTGGACCGAACCACCCCGCTCGGAGGACGAGGTGGTGCCTGTGGCGTTGCCCGCCCTCGAAGAGGAGGACCTTTTGACCAACCCCGTTGAGGAACTCAAGCGGGTGAATGAGCTGTTGAGGGAGGCCCAGCAGAGGGCTGACTAGAAGCCCTCCCAGACCACCGCTTCGGCCTCGCGCCAGTAACGGCTGAAACGTCCGAGCCGCGGAGGGCGCGGCAGCGCAACGAACGGCTCACCATCGAGAACCTCCAGCGGCAAGCTGCGCTCGATCGCAGCGGCGATCCGCTGCAGCCGTGGGTCGACGGCCTTGCTGGTGACAACGCCATCGGCGCCATGGCGCTCAGCAAAGCGCAGCACCTCGCCCGCCACATTGCCCTTGCGCAGGGTGACCGGCAGCTCCAGACAGGACTCGTAGAGAAATCCAATCCGTTTGCGGCTGATCCGTTGCTCGCGGATCCAGGCCTCATCGAAGACGAACACGGCTGCGGCGTCGGGGTAGTCCTGCAGCGCTGGGTTGGCGGGGCCGAGGGCTTCCTCGTGAATCCAGAGGATTGGTCGTTGAAACGTCATGGGGACTCTCCTGCTTATCGCTTGGGACGGGCCAGGGCGGCGCTGGCGCCACGTCGTCCTGAACCACTCCGTCTTGAGCCTTGGCGGCGATTGCGGCTGTCGCCGGTCTCCCGGATGGCGGGTTGGGGTGCGAACAGCTGGCTCTCTAATTGGTCGTAACTGCCCTCAACGGGGCACTGCCCGGCACTGGGGCAGTTCTGGCAGTAACGGCCGTCGCTGTATCGCTCGAGATTGCCGCGATTGAAGAAATAGGGCTTGTGGCTGAAGCTGCTCGCCACCCACTGCCAGCTGAGGTGATTGCTGGCGGGATCGCCATCGAGCAGATGCTCGAGGAACCAGTCGGCGCCAGCCTTCCAGTGCACCCGGCGCCAGTGCACCAGGTAGGCGGCCATCCACATCCGCGCGTGGTTGTGCAGCCAACCCGTGCTCACCAGCTCCTCGCGGAAGCCATCCATGCAGGCCAGGCCGGTGCGCCCGTCCCGGATGTCGTCCGGCAGTTCGCGGCTGTAGGAGGCGGGGTCGTGTCCGGTCTTGAGCGGCTCCTGATCGTCATCGATGCCGTCACCCAACTCGTCCCACATCCGCTGCCAGAAGTCGCGCCAGCCCAGCTCATTGATCAGCTTGCCGCCGTCATCGCGGTTGCGGATCCGCTGGAACACGGCATCGCGCACCTCCGCCAAAGTGAGTACCCCATGGCGGATGTACGGAGAGAGACGGGTGACGGCTCCGTCGAGGTGGTTGCGGCTGCGGCCGTAGCGCCTGGCATCCACCTGCTTGAGCTGTCGCTCTGCAGCCTGGCGTCCGCCGCGGATGCCACTGAGCGGGCCCTCAGCTTCGGGAAGGCTTCCACCAGAAGCGTCTCTAACGCGTCACGACTGGAGAACTGCCGGGGCAGATCCCCGGGTTCGATGGGTGCGGGATCGGCGGTCACCGGCCTGATCGTTCCAATGAGCAGAGATCCTGGCGGGGGATGGGGGAGAATCGCGCGATTCCACCTGATTCCGGTTCGCCCGATGCTGCTCGATCTCACCGGCAAGAAGATCCTCGTCACCGGCATCGCCAACAACCGGTCGATTGCCTGGGGCATTGCACAGCAGCTCAAGGCCGCCGGGGCGGATCTCGGCATCACCTACCTGCCCGATGAGAAGGGCCGTTTCGAAGCCAAGGTGCGGGAACTCACCGCTCCCCTCGAGCCCAGCCTGTTCCTTCCTCTGAACGTGCAGGACGCTGAGCAGATGGCCGGTGTCTTCGCCGAAATCAAAGAGACGTGGGGTGTGCTCGATGGTCTGGTCCACTGTCTGGCCTTCGCCGGCAAGGAGGAACTGATCGGCGACTACAGCGCCACAACCGCCGAGGGTTTCGCCCGCTCCCTGGACATCAGCGCCTATTCCCTGGCACCGCTGTGTGCCCATGCCAAGCCGCTGTTCAGCGAGAAGGCCGGCGTGATCACCCTCTCGTACCTCGGCGCTGAGCGCGCCATCCCCAACTACAACGTGATGGGTGTGGCCAAGGCTGCGCTTGAGGCCTCCGTGCGTTATCTCGCCGCTGAACTTGGCCCTGAGAAGCAGGTCCGCGTCAACGCCATCAGCGCCGGTCCGATCCGCACCCTGGCCAGCTCGGCCATCGGCGGCATCCTCGACATGATCCACAACGTGGAGGAGAAGGCTCCCCTGCGTCGCACCGTCACTCAGATGGAAGTGGGCGGCACCGCTGCTTTCCTGCTGAGTGATCTGGCCAGCGGCATTTCCGGACAGACCATCTATGTCGATGCCGGTTACTGCGTCACCGGCATGTGATTCAGCCTCGAGGCCCGAAGGATGCCCTGAGGCTTGCCTGGTGGATGCTGCGGCATGAGCAGCGCTCATTGCTTCTGGCGAGCGCCCTCTGCCTGCTTTCCCTCCCGATCAACGACAGCCTCGCGGCGGTGTTGTTGCCGGATGAGCTTCTCGAAGTGCTCGGCTTTTTGCTCGCCTTCTTTCTCGGTTTTCGCTACAGCCAGGCCTACAACCGCTGGTGGGAAGCCCGCATTCTCTGGGGCGCTTTGGTCAATGAGAGCCGCAACTGGCGGGATCTCTTGACCACGGTGCTACCGCGACGATCGTCGTTCGCGGTCCGGCAGCGGCTGCTGCAGTTGGAGGTGCTGTTGATTTGGTGCGTGAATGCCAGTCTGCGCAATCGCGATGGTCGGATCGAGTGCCTTCCGGTAGCCGTTCGAGACCTGGCTGAATCCTTGGGCTTGCACGATCCATCGGTGCAGCAGGTGATGCAGGCCATGGCTCGCCGGCAGAGAGAACTGGTCGAGCAACAACAGCTGAACAGCATCGAGCGTGCTGATCTGATCCACGTGCAGCAGGAATTGACCCGTGCCATCGGCGGTCTTGAGCGGATTCGCGCTCAGCCTCTACCGGCCTCGTCCACGCTCTGTATCCGTGGCCTGACCTGGGTTTATGGCTACCTCGTGTTCCTCAAGCTGGATGCACTGGGGCTGCTCAGTACGGCCGTTGTGGGTTGGCTGGCGTTCCTGACGTTGCTGATGGCTGAGCGGATCGGCATGTTTCTGGAAAACCCGTTCCGCGATCCCAGGTTTGCGCTGCCTCTCGACCGAATCTGTCAGGTGATCTCGGCCAACCTGTTGGGCGGGGATCACCCGCTGGCACAGCGCAGGACGAACCATCACGGGCCGGTGGTGACCTGAGCCCTGAACCGCTTGGCGTCCATTGCCCTGCTTCGCGATGATCAGTGCATTGAGTGATGTCATCGGAGTCGCGGAGATGCGCAGTGGAACCGTGCAACGGGTCACCGGTGAAACCGACGTCAAGGTGCGTCTGGACCTCGATGGCACGGGCCAATGCCAGGCCAGCACCGGTGTGCCCTTCCTCGACCACATGCTTCACCAGATCAGCAGCCATGGGCTGATTGATCTCGAGATCAAGGCGGTCGGCGATACCCACATCGACGATCACCACACCAATGAGGACGTCGGCATCGCCGTGGGTCAGGCTCTCAGCAAGGCCCTGGGTGATCGCAAGGGCATCCATCGCTTCGGGCATTTCGTGGCGCCGCTGGATGAGGCCCTGGTTCAGGTGGCCCTCGACTGTTCCGGTCGGCCGCATCTGAGCTACAGCCTCAGCATCCCCAGCCAGAAGATCGGCACCTACGACACCGAGCTGGT
>JBGKDR010000054.1:0-2765 GCA_042954225.1 Parasynechococcus sp. | reverse complement strand
CTCAGCATCGACCCTGGCACCTACGTCGCTGGTTTCACTTTCCTGCGCAACCGCGGCTGTGCTCCTCGCGACCTGAGCGCTCAGGCCCTGACCGAGTACAACTCCGCTCTGGACTACGTGATCAACTCCCTCGCCTGATTTCAGTCGAGCGACTCACGTCAAATCATGCGCACTGGGGCGGCTTTGCCGCCCCTTTTTTTGTGCATCACCACCTGTCAATCAGTGGTTTGATGATGCTGCGACAGCGGATTGGGCACGCATCGCGACAAAAGGTTCAGGATCAGCCACTGCCTGCGCAAGACGACCGGGTGAGGCGCTCATCACGGCTGCATATCGCACTTCCCAGAACGGCGTCTGCTTCGGATTCAACCAGTGATCTAGGCGATCACCCTGGTTTGCCCACCCCAAACTGGCCATAGCCAGGACAGCGGCAGGTTTTGATTTCATGAATTGGGGACGACGCGTTGTGACCGCATCCGTGAGAATCTCTTCAATCAAGGTCAACGATGCATCCGGCCATCCACGGATCATTCCAATCAGGCGAATAAAAAAATAGTGCGCACCATAATCATTGTGGGCATCGTCATGCCAACGCTGCTCAAGAAGCGGCCAGAGTTGCTCGGCCGCACGTGATTGAAGTGTCTGAAGTGACAGATAACTACGACTGAAATCGGTACCGAAGAATTCCTGGATCAAGAACTCATTGGTTGGTTCCTGGTCATAGGCATGGACGAGTTCCAAAGACTCAGGACGGTCTTGAATCAAGGCATCCAGCGATGCCAGCAACAAGCTCTGCTCTTTCGATGTCGATGGGTTGGGAGACAGAGCTCTCAGCGCTCGCATCCGAAACACCGGAGACACGGGGGCCCGAAGAATGTCGGGCAAGAGCTCCTTGGCCGACGCATGAATGGCGTCCTGAATGGCGGACTGACGATCCATCTGGTTGGGCAGAAGCATCTGCGAGGCCAGCTCCGGAAGCCTCTCGCGGCTTCCGCCCATCTGCGCTTCAGCACTGATGGCAGCGCCGCGCACGCCCGGTTTTTCAGAGACCTGCAAGGTCTGAATGACGGGCAAGGCATCAACAACGTTCAATGCAGCCAGGCTCTGGACCAGCACCCGTTGATTCTGAGTGGCATCAGCCAGACGATCCTGCAATTTCTGGTGGATTGCAGAGTCATTGCAACCGAGCTGCTGGAGAGCAAAGGCGGCATTTTCGACAAGGTATGGGTCATCACGATCGAGACATGCTCCGATGGGTTGAATCGCATCAGAACAGCCCAGGCGGCCAAGAACCTCGACGGCCTTGCGACGGGCAAGGCGTTTTGGCTGACTCTCATCAGGGTCCCGAACAAGCGACAACAGCGCGGATTCCGTCTCCGGCCCAGGGAAATTGATTAAGTGTGCTGCAGCCATGTATGGATCACTCTGTGACTCCAGCTCGTCCACAGGCACCTGAAGCAGACGGATGGCCTCGTGCTGAGACAGCCCAGGGTGAATGTTGTCGAAAGCTCCGGTCAACGCTGCGTCCTGTCGCACCAGTGATTCTGCAGGAACAAGCGATGAAGAAACACCATTGGTTCTTCTCGTAAGGAAGATGTCGAATCTCAGAGGGAAGGCAACATCTGCGTCAATCTGAGCCGTACCTCTCACCTGATTTATGGGACCGACGCTCGAGACTTCCGTCACCGTTCGCGTCGGGGTCGAGCCAGGCTCACGCCCTTGGACAGCACGATCCATGCGTGTGCCTTTGCAGCACCTCAACCGGAGTATGCAATCCCTCCACAACAGGGGCCTGCAGATTCACGGAGTCGCGATTGACAGGGAGGGACTGCAAAGCATGGCCCCAACCGACGCGGCTGCGGAGGCCACGACCAAAACCAAACCCGCAGCACAAGAAAAGCCCAGCGGTCAGAAGTCAAAACGCAACAACCGCCGCAAGCGGGGCTGAACTCACGCAGGACGCTCAATCACCTCGAAAACACCATCAGCGGGCCGGCCTGCCGTTAGTCCGGCCCAGTTGATGGCCTGCAAAAACGCATCAGGAGCCGCTGTCTCAACGACATCAACACCCCAGCCGCCTCGTTGAAGGGGAGCACCGGGATTGCCGTCCGAATCCTTTCGACCTCCCAGTGCCATTACAGCGTGAGCAGTGCCATGGCCATGGGACTGTCGAATCGTGCGCCATGCCTTGGCGATCTCCCTGGCCAGCACGTCAGGTGTCGCGTCGGCCTCAAGCTTGATTTTCCAATGGGGGTGATCGAGCGCCTCTGATGAGCGAACCGAATCACAGGTCTCGAGCAACGCTTTCGCAAGTGTGTCGAACGGCAAGGCAGGAACCGCCGGATCATCGACCTGAAGGTTGTGGGAAAGAACGAACTGGGTCACAACAATCGGTTCAACCACGTGACCTTAGCGATGTGTGAAACGGATAATGAAAGGCTGCTTCCGCCCTGCCGTGACCGATGAAATGCCCGCGCTGAACAGCACAGAGAATGTTCAACTCAGCGAAGAGGAAGCGGAACAGCTGGCCAATGAACTCAAACATCAACTGCGGCATGGTCAGCAACTGTCCGGCGACGAAGCGGCCATTGAAAAGATGGTGGCTGGGCTTGGTGATCGACGGGGGCTCCTGCGCCTCACCTTTGCGGAAAGCTTGGGAACAGTCGGAAGTGCAGCCGTTCCCGCACTCTGCACAGCGATGTGTGAACACGAGAACGTCACGGTGCGTCGTGCTGCAGCGAAAACCCTCACATTGATTTCCGATC
>JBGKDR010000053.1:0-2188 GCA_042954225.1 Parasynechococcus sp. | reverse complement strand
TCGAGTTGGAGACGATGCTCATGCAGTTCTGCCTCGAAACAAGCGGCCGCCCGTAGGAGACCGGTATCCGGTGAATAGGGTGAAGATCCCGAAGGATCGCCTCTCAGATTAAGGGCTGAGAGAGGGGTTTGAGCCGTGGTTGCCTCAGGACGTTCACAACGGTCAACAACGGACCGATGGCTGACCTGTGGGTACATGGCTCAAGGCAGACAGCTGAGCTGCCAGCCAACGTATTGTCGGCGACAGTGCTCTCCTGTTTGCGGCGGGGGTAACAGTTCTTCACCGGTCGCGAAAGTTCGGGGAATCCCTTGCGACGCAGTTGTCCTGGTCTGCTTCGCTGTTGTTTAGTTACGAAAAAAAGCCCTGACGAGATCAATGCTCGCCAGGGCTTTTTTGACATTTTTGCCTAAATTGTTGGAGGCAAAAATGTTATTTGATCGATCAGATCGCCGCGTCGGTCGGTGGGTTCATCGCCGCATTGCCGCGATACAGGGAAGCTGTGCGTTGGATCGTCGCCTGGCTGCGTCCATCCTTGGTCTCCATCCCCGTGATCCTTGGCACCTGGTCGCCGCAGAGAGCAAGGAGTTCACTGACGGCCGCTGCCTGACCGGCTTCTGCCCGAAGGCTGATGAAGCGGCTGGTTTCTGCGGGAGTGGTGGCCCGTCCGAGCAGGGCCAATCCGACGGCGGCTGCAGCCCGCAGTGGAGCCATGTTGGCGATCCGCGTTTGGAACGCCTCGCTCATCGCCAGTTCAGCGACGAAGCCCGACAGATCGATGTCCTGATTGCGCAGCCGTGATTCGGCCTTGACCAGGCGTTCATTCTCCAGGGGAACCCTGTTCAGCAGCTGTCGGTAGGTGGCATCCAGGACCGTCCGCAGTTCCGATTCAGTGCAGGGTTGCTTCAGCTCCAGGGGCTGAGGCAGGCCGGCGCGTCTGGTGAAACCGCTGGCATCGTCGGAGAGCAGGGCATTCGCCATCCCGGCGTTGGGGGCCACCGGCGTGGTTCGACGTGGCGCCGTCGTCCAGCTGGGCGCTCGGAAACTGCGGGCAGCAGGTCCATCCGACCGGGTCGACGTCGAGCGCAGGTTGGTGGGATCGGCTGGCGGTCCCATCCGGTTGACCAGGCCCTGAGAACGAACCAAGGCCGCCCAGCGTGGATCCGGGGCGTTGTCGCTGACATCAGCGGTCCAGTCCCCGCGCACGACGGGGGTGGTGCCCGGGAGATTGCGCTGGGTCAGGTCACCGCTGGTGCGGATCCCATCCTTGCTGCGGGCGTCGGGGCGCTGGCCGAGGGTGAGATCGGTGACCGCGCTCAGATCAACCGGCTGGCGCCAGCCGGGAGCCCGTCGACTGTTGAGATCACCAGGGGTGATGAAGCGTTCGAAGGGAACGGTGTCCTCACCGAAGCAGTCCTTGTACTCCTGACCATCGATCAGGGCATCCACCAGGCCGTAGAAGCCTTTGCGTGCTGCGGTGTCGAACAGTGCGTCGATCTCCCAGCGACCGAAGGTGGGGCGTCCGAGCAGGCGACGGTGCATCACCTCAATCGCTTTGGTGCTGTACAGCCCATTCCAGTAGCGCCGACGGAAGGCATCCGATCGGGCCACGCTGCGGACGAAGTCCCGCAGGCAGATGTCGCCGTTTTCCAGGCGGGCTTCATCGGAACTCAGTCGCTCACCGGCGTAGCCGGCGTTGCCGAGAACCTGCACATAAACGGCGTTGATCACCGCCTGTGTGCTCGATTCGGTATTGCGGATGCTCGGTTGGCCGCCGCGACGGGGGCGGGCTGCACCACCTGTGGCGATCTGCTGCAGGCGAAGCACTCGGGGCCCGACCTTGCGGGGACGGCTGCCGCGGAACTGGGCGCTGTCCATCTGGCCAGGGGCTGCCAGACCATTGCTCACCAGGAGGCGACGGCTGTCGTAGCCATAGGGCGCAGGGCGGGTGGCGACCGAGGCGGTTCCGCTGGGGAAGATGGCTCCGTACTGATTGCCGACCGGATCGTTGCCACCTCCGTAGACGTGCTGGTCGCTGAACGGCTGGCGATAGGACGCGTAGAGGGTGACGTACTGCGGAGCGCCATCGAAGGGGGCGCTGAAGTTGAACAGTTTGCGGTTGGAGCCCCAGCCAGCGCTCTCCTGCGCTTCCTCTCCGAGATCACGCAGGTAAGGAACGGTTTCCTCACCG
>JBGKDR010000052.1:0-2298 GCA_042954225.1 Parasynechococcus sp. | reverse complement strand
GTGCAGCTCGTCGAAGGGGTACGCGGTGCCAGACATTGGCGTCGCAATCTCGGCGTCCGAGCACAGCGTCGTGATGCCGATCTTGATGTTCTGGAAGAAGCCGGTCGTCAACTCAGGGACGCCGGCCTCTAGATCGGAGAGAGCTCAGCCTTCCGCTCCGCCGTAACCGGAGTAATCGCTACCGCCTTCTCCGCCACCACCACCGGAGGAGCGGCGACGACGGCTGCGGCCGTCGTCATAACTGCTGTCACCACCACCATCGCGGGAGCCTGCGCCATAGCTGCGGTCCTCCCAGCCACGGGCGCCTGAGGGACGATCACCGCCACCACCACCGCGGTAACCGCCACCACCGCCGCCGTAGCCACCATCACCACCGCCGCGATAACCACCGCCACCGCCGCCATAGCCGCCGCCACCACCGCGGTAACCGCCGCCACCGCCGCCGTAGCCACCATCACCGCCGCCGCGATAACCACCGCCGCCGCCGCCATAGCCACCACCACGACGGGGGGCACTGCCACGGGGCTCAGCCTTGTTGATCCGAAGAGGACGACCCATCAATTCAGCGCCCTGAAGGCCCTCGATAGCAGCATCCTCAAGGGACTCGTCCGCCATCTCGATGAAGGCGAAACCGCGCTTGCGTCCGGTGTCCCGCTCCAGTGGAAGGGCACAGTTGGTCACTTCACCAAACTGTGCGAACAGCTCAATCACATCCTCCTGCTCAGCGCGGAAGGGAAGGTTGCCGACAAAAATGCTCACGTTTCGCGTGGACCGGGTACGAGAAAGGGACCGAAGAGGCCTGGAACATCGCCATGGGCCATGACTCCGGAACGAAGACGTACCTCTGGCAGGTTCAGGTTAGACCCGCCAAGCCGAACGGGTCATCCAAGCTGTTGCGAACCTTTCAGACGGTCATCCCAGAGACGCAACTGCTCCTCCACCCTCTCGAACGCCGTGCCGCCTTCACTGCGGCGTGCCGCCACCACCGCACGGGGAGCCAGGGCCTCATGGAGATCGGCCTCAAAAGCGGGATGCAACTCCTTCCAGGCCTCCAGGCTGAGGTCCCTCAAAAGGCATTGCTCATCCAGACAGCGGCGTACGACAGCCCCGACAAGCTGATAAGCCTCACGGAACGGCACACCGCGAGCCACCAGATAATCGGCCACATCCGTGGCGTTTGAGAAGTCGTTGGCCACAGCCTGCTCCAGCCGCTCCGGACGGAAACTCAGGCCTTCCTCAAACAGAATCGCCATGGCTTCGCAGCAATCACGGGTGGTACGGAAGGCATCGAACAGAGCCTCCTTGTCCTCCTGAAAATCCTTGTTGTAGGCAAGCGGAAGACCTTTGATCATCGTCAGCAACCCCTGCAGGTGGCCAAAGACACGACCGGTCTTGCCGCGAACCAGTTCCGGAACATCAGGATTCTTCTTCTGCGGCATCAGGCTGCTGCCGGTCGCGCATCGATCGGTCAAGCGAACGAAGGCGAATTCTTCCGATGCCCAGGCGATCACCTCTTCAGCCAGACGGCTGAGGTGTGCCATCACCAAGGATGCTGCCGCGGTGAATTCGACGCAGAAATCCCGGTCACTGACCGCATCAAGGCTGTTGGCATAAATACCGTCAAAACCAAGATCAGCAGCGGTGCGACGTCGATCGATCGGGACCGGTGTCCCCGCTAGTGCCGCTGCTCCGAGGGGGCAAATGTTGACCCGGCGACGCACGTCGCGCAACCGCTGACGATCGCGCTCCAGCATCTCGATGTAGGCCAGCAGATGGTGGGCAAGGCACAGCGGCTGGGCGCGCTGCAGATGGGTGTAACCGGGAATCAGCGTGTTGCGGTGCTGATCGGCTTGACGGAGGAGGGAGGTCTGCAACCGTTTCAGATCCACATCGAGTTCGTCCAGACGACGGCGCAACCAGAGCCGTAGGTCTGTACCCACCTGATCATTGCGGCTGCGACCGGTATGCAGCTTCTTGCCCACGGGACCGAGCAAAGCGATCAAACGCCGTTCCACGGCGAAGTGGACATCCTCATCAGCCAGACCGGGCTGAAACGATCCGTCGGCAGCCTCCCGGCGCACCGTTTCAAGACCCTCCACCAGTTGGTCCGCCTCTGACGACGTGATCACCCCGGTGGACGCAAGCATGCGTGCGTGGGCAATCGATCCGTCCAAGTCCTCCTGCAGGAGGGTCAGGTCAAACCCAATCGACGCATTGAAGGCCTCGATGAACGGATGAAGGCCCTGTTCAAACCGATCACTCCAGGTGCCAGCCGTACCACCGGTCACGCCACCAGCC
>JBGKDR010000051.1:0-1518 GCA_042954225.1 Parasynechococcus sp. | reverse complement strand
GGCCACCACCTCGGGGCGATGCCTCTGAACTTGGTCAACCAAAAGCTTCAGGTTGCGGCCAGCCGTGAGGGCTACAACGCGGAACTGCTCGGGAAACTCCTCAGCGATCTGAAGGGTCTGGGTGCCGATGGAACCGGTGGATCCCAGCACGCTGATGGCTTTCATGCTGTTCCGGCAGTTGCGACAAGTCTCCCACCAAGACCTTTGAACGCTGGCAAGCTGTCGGACAGCTTGTGGAGAGCGCATGGCAAAGCAACAGTGGCGGTCTGGACTTGGCTTTGTAATGGCCGCCGCCGGCAGCGCCGTCGGGCTTGGCAACCTCTGGGGCTTTGCCTATCGGGCATCCCAGGGTGGTGGCGGCGCGTTTCTGCTGCTTTATCTCATCGTTGTTCTGGTGGTCTGTCTGCCGGTGCTGATCGCTGAGATGGTGCTAGGCCGCAGCACCGGCGAGAGCCCTCTGTTAGCACCGGTGAAGGCTGCTGGTCGGCACTGGCAGCCGATGGGCTGGCTGTTCGTTCTGGCTGCCTGCGGCATCCTCGCCTTTTACGCCGTGCTGATGGGTTGGACGGTCGTCACGTTGGTTCAGGTGTCGACGCAGGGCCTGCCTACAACGATCGATGAAGCCTCAGCATTCTTTGCCGGACTCAGTGGTGGCGGGGCGGCGCTGGGCGGCCAACTACTCAGCCTGGCGGTCACCGGTGCCGTGGTGGCCGCAGGGGTGCGCGGTGGCATTGAACGGTTGTCGCGCTGGGGTTTGCCCCTGCTGTTTGTGCTGTTGATTGCCCTGGCGATCTGGGCGGCCGGCCTGGATGGAGCCAGTGAGGGCTACCGGACCTTCCTGCTGCGCTGGGATGCAGCCCAACTCACCAATCTCACAACGATCCGCAACGCTTTCACCCAGGCTTTCTTTTCGATCGGAACAGGAATCGGCTGCATCCTGGCCTATTCGGCTTACCTCGATCGCCGTGCTCACCTGCCACGGGAGGCGGTCGCGGTGGTGGGAATGGATACCGCTGTCGGTGTCCTGGCGGGGATGGTCACCTTCCCCGTGGTGATGAGTTTCGACCTGCAGGATGCGATCAGCGCTTCCACCCTCGGGACGATTTTCATTGCCCTGCCCAAGGGACTGTCATCGCTGGAATCCGGAGGGCAGCTTGTGGCGATTTTGTTTTTCAGCCTCGCTCTGCTGGCTGCTGTGACCTCTGCGGTGTCCTTGCTGGAGGTGCCGGTGGCTTGTCTGATGAATCGTCTCGGTTGGACTCGCTCGCGTGCGGTCTGGGTCTCAACGGCAGCGATTTTCATCGCAGGACTTCCAGCTGCCACGTCCACCGATGTTCTGGGTTGGATGGATTCGGTGTTCGGTGGAT
This sequence comes from Parasynechococcus sp., assembly GCA_042954225.1. GTDB lineage: Bacteria > Cyanobacteriota > Cyanobacteriia > PCC-6307 > Cyanobiaceae > Parasynechococcus. Next base: position 151 of record JBGKDR010000051.1, on the reverse strand, counting down.
TGATGCTGATTCTGGGAGGGTTGTTGTTGGCTCTCCTGCTCGGCTGGGTGCTGCCCGATCGATTTGATCAGGACCTCAGCGTCTCGGGAACGCCGACCTGGCTGCGGCGTCTGCTGTTGCTGATGCTGCGTTGGGTCTCCCCCCCTGTTGT
>JBGKDR010000050.1:0-16731 GCA_042954225.1 Parasynechococcus sp. | reverse complement strand
CCGCTACATCGATGGCAACGGCTACTCCCTGCGGATCGGCGGTGATGACCTCGGAACGCAGTACCGACTGACGGTGGTGAACACCGGCACGGACATGGAATTGCTGGCGACCCCGACGCGCAATCCCTCCCAGCCCACGTTTGTTGTGGCCCGCGCCGGTGGAGCCGGCAGCGGCTTTCTCAAGCTCAGCTTCGAGCCGGGCTGGAGCCTGAAGCGTCGGGCCTACGGCGAGAAGACCCTGGGTCATATCTACGTCTATCGCGATGGGGTCAGCGCCGAGTGACCCTCGCGCAGCAGATCGTCGCAGCGGAAGCCCAGGGCTTCGGCGATCGCTGATTCATCCACGGAGGATCGGTCGTTGAGATCGGCGATGGTGCGACCGATCCGCAGCACCTGAAGACTGCTGCGACTGCTCAGGCCCCGTCGCCGCACCAGCTCCTCCCACATCACCACGGCGGAGGGCTCCACGCCGCCCATGCTGCCGAGGGCCTCCAGCTCAAGATCTCCGTTGCGGCAGTGATCGGGATTGCGCTGGTGCATCCGCCGCCGGGCCGCGGCGATGCTCTCCGGATCAAGCCAGGGGTCCGGACCTGAGGCGCCCTGGCCGATCAGACCCTGCTGGAGTGTGGCGCTGGTCGGGCGATCCAGGCGCAGCTTGAGGTCGAGACGATCGAGCAGAGGGCCTGACAGCCTCTGCCAGTAGCGGCGCCGTTGACTGGCCGTGCAGCGGCAGGGATGGTCTGGATCACCGAGCCAGCCACAGGGGCAGGGGTTGGTGGCGCCGATCAGCGTGATCGCACAGGGGTAATCACTGCTGAGGCGGTAACGCCGCAGCCGCACCACGCCATCCTCCAGGGGCTGGCGCAATTGATCGAGCAGTGGACGGGGAAATTCCGCCAGTTCATCGAGGAAGAGAACGCCGTGGTGGGCCAGGCTCAGCTCCCCGGGCCTTGGCTGCAGACCACCCCCCAGCAGGGCCGCGCGCGAGCAGCTGTGGTGTGGCGCACGAAACGGACGGTTGGTCTGCAATGCGGTGGGCCCCTCGAGCAGCCCCGCCACCGAACGAATCCGTGTGACGCTCAGCGCCTCCTGTTCATTGAGCGGCGGCAGCAACCTTGGCAGCTGGCGGGCCAGCCGGGTTTTGCCGCAGCCGGGTGGCCCAACCAGCAACAGGTGATGCCCACCGGCGGCCGCAATCGCCAGGGCCCTCGCCCCTTGGCCCTGCAGTGCAATGGGCTCGCCCTGCTGCTGCTCCGACCGCTGCTCGGGAATTGCCTGGCGCGGTGTTGCTTGTGCTGGCGAGCTGCTCCACGGCATGCCCTGCTTCAGCTGATCCACAAGCTCGGCCAGACTCGCGACCGCCCGGATCGGCAGTCCCCGAATCAGGGCGGCTTCTGCGGCATTGTCCTCAGGCACCACCAGGGCCGTTGCCCCATGGGATGCGGCGCAGGCGGCGATGGCCAGCGTGCCCCGGATCGGGCGCAGCTGTCCGTCCAGGCCCAGTTCTCCGGCACACCACAGGCCATCGAGCTGGGGGCGATCCAGTTGCCCACTCGCCGCCAGCAAGCCCAAGGCGATCGGCAGATCGAAGGCTGGTCCCTCCTTTCTCAGGTCCGCGGGGGCCAGGTTGACCACGACCCGCACCAATGGGCCGCGAAAGCCGCTGTTGCGCAGGGCGGAGCGCACCCGTTCACGGGATTCCTGAATCGCTTTGTCCGGCAACCCCACCAGCTGCACCCCGGGAAGTCCCGGGGCGAGATCCACTTCCACGGTGACCGGTTGGGCGTCGAGGCCGACGAGGGACGCACTGAGACAACGTGCCAGCATTGTTTGGACGGGTGACGCAGTGGTTTGATGCCCCGGCTGTCCCAACCCGTGGCTGTCCCATACGACCGATGTCCCCTCCGACCGAGCCCATGGCCAACGACACGATCTTCGGCAAGATCCTCCGCGGCGAGATTCCCTGTGACGAGGTCTACAGCGATGACCGCTGTCTGGCGTTCCGCGACGTGGCTCCGCAGGCGCCGGTGCACGTTCTGGTGATCCCCCGTGAGCCGATCGAAAGCCTGCGATCGGCGGCTGATGCCGATGAGGGACTGCTCGGTCACCTGCTTCTGGTCGCGGCAAACGTGGCCAAGCAGGAGGGGCTCGATGACTTCCGCACCGTGATTAACAGCGGAGCCGGTGCGGGGCAGACCGTGTTCCACCTCCACGTGCATGTGATCGGCGGCCGTGCACTCGACTGGCCGCCCGGCTGATCAGACGCCAGCTGCCACCAGTCGCCAGAATGAACGGACCTGGGTGAGTCCATGGCGTCCCTGCAGTCCTTCCGGGCCCAGCTGACCAGGCTGCGCCGGTTATCGCAGCCCTATTTCCTGCCGTACACGGCCAGCAACGGGTGGCTGTTCGGCCTGCTCCTGCTGGCGCTGCTGTTCTGCGTGGCAGGCACCGTCCTCGGACTGTTGTCGGGACTGATGGCGGTGCTGGGGGCGTTGTGGCCCGAGCTCACCTCCCAGTACCTCGGTGGCGTTCAGGGCTCCCTTCAATACTTGTGGACGTCTCCCCTGGCGACGCTGCCGCCGTTCGGTCCGTTCCGTCCGGGTCTGCGCCTGATCCCCTGGGGGCAGCTGATCATTGCGCTCTCGTTGCTGGGGGTGGGCTGCTTCTACGCCTTCCGCAGCTGTCTGCGTCAGCGGCGTTGGCTGCCCTGGCTGCTGCTGGGGGTGATCATCCTGATGCTGCTGTCGGTGAACGGCATCAATGCGGGGATCACCTTCATTGCCAGGGATCTCACTAATGCCCTGATTGCCAAGGATGGCGATGCCTCCTATCGCAATCTCTGGGTGTACGGGGTTTGCTTCGCGGTGGCGCTGCCCATCCGCAGCCTGCAGTTCTATTTCACGCAGAAACTTGGACTGTTCTGGCGTGAATGGTTGTCGCTGAGCCTGGTGGACGACTACCTGCGGGATCGGGCCTATTACGTGCTCAACCCCAATGATGAGGCGGCCACCAATGTTGATAATCCTGACCAGCGAATCTCTGAGGACGTCAGGGATTTCACGGCCCAGGCCCTGGGCTTCGCCCTGAATATCTTTGATTCCATCCTCACCTTTTCGCTGAATATTCTCATCCTGTATTCAGTCAGTGAAGGGTTGACCTTTGCGTTGCTGGGATATGCCTCGGTGGTGTCGATCCTGATGATCGTCTCCGGTCGAAAGCTGGTGAGACTGAACAATTTTCAGCTGCGTTTTGAGGCGGATTTCCGCTACGGCTTGGTGCGGGTCCGCGACAACGCCGAATCGATCGCGTTCTATGCCGGTGAGCAACAAGAGGCCAAGGAGGTCACGCGCCGACTGGCCAATGTGGTTCAGAACTTCAATCTGCTGATCATCTGGGAGGTGTTGTTGCGGGTGCTCCAACGCTCCAGCATTTACGCCAGCAACTTCATTCCTTACCTGATTCTCGCGGCGCCGATCCTTGCCGGGGAGATGGATTACGGCGGTTTTGCCCAGGCCAACGTGGCCTACAACCTGGTCGAGGGCTCGCTGTTCTTCATCGTCTACAACATCGAGGCTCTGGCGCGCTTCTCGGCGTCGATCAACCGGCTTGAGGGCTTTCAGTCCAATATCTCCAACCTCGATCGCGCGTCCTGGAGTGATGACGTCCCCAGCGTCGTCCTCTCCGATCGACTGGCCCTGCAGGGGGTCACCGTTCAGACACCCCGCACCGACAACGTGTTGGTGCGGGATCTCAGCTTTTCGCTTGGACCGTCAGAAGGCCTGCTGGTGGTTGGCCCTTCGGGCTGCGGCAAGACCTCGCTGCTGCGGGTGGTCAGCGGTTTGTGGGGAACGCCCACCGGCACGGTGTTCTCCCCTGGTCAGGGTGACCTGCTGTTCATTCCGCAGAAGCCCTACATGGCCCTGGGATCCCTGCGTGAACAGCTCTGTTATCCCCTCGATCAGGCCCGCTTCAGCGATGATCAACTGCGCTCGGTGCTCGATCAGGTGATGTGCGGCAAGTTGCTGCAGCGCTACCCCGACCTCGACATCAAGCAGGACTGGCCGCGGCTGTTGTCCCTCGGCGAACAGCAGCGGCTGGCCTTTGCCCGACTGCTGCTGAACTCTCCCAAGGTGGTGGTGCTGGATGAGGCCACCAGCGCTCTGGATGTGGAGACCGAATCCCAGCTCTATGCCCTGTTGCGGGAGCGGGATGTGGCCTTCATCAGCGTGGGTCATCGCCCCACGCTCAAGGCCTTCCACGACACCGTTCTGGAAATCACCGGTGACCACGACTGGCGGCTGATGCCGGCGACCAGCTATGACTTCGGGCGATCCTGACCCGGCCGGATGACCTCCACCAGCGAGAACGCCAACGACACGTCCACTCCATCGGCCACGACCACGGACGTTCCCGCCTTCGGATGGAGCGGTTATGCCGAGCGCGTCAATGGTCGGTTCGCCATGCTCGGCTTCGTTGCAGTGCTGCTGATCGAGGCCCTCAGCGGTCAGACCTTTCTGCAGTGGGCCGGTCTGGTGCCCTGATCTGATCAGGGCAGACGAATCAGATCCACCTCCCAACGGCCGTTGCGGCTCACCTGCACCGCGAGCTGTCGCCCCTCGGCATCCAGGCTGACCGCTCGGGGAACCCCTGGGGGATCCAGGGGCAGCGGTTGGACCGATTCCGTGGTGCGGCGATAGAGCACCAGTTCGGTCCGGCCTCCGCGCTGTCGTACCACCGCCAGCCGGCGACCATCAGCGCTGACCGCCACGCTGATCGGCTGGGCATCGTTGCGGTTGAGTCCCGGCAGCGGCACTGGACGACCGGCGTTGAGGTCGATCAGTTCCACCCGCTCGCGACCTTGCCGGCGGCTGAGGCTGGCGAGCCAGCGCACGCCGAGCGCGGGTTCTCTGCGGCTGCTGGTCGACTGCCGCAACAGGGCATTGAGGTCATTGATCGGTTGGGCTCGCTCTCCGCCGCAGCCGATCAGTGACACCAGCAACCCCAACGTCAGCAGGCGCCTGGTGTTCATTGGCTGAGTCCGGCCGGTCGATCGGCTTCCAGCAGATCCCGCAGGTCCAGAAGTTCGACCCGCCACTGTCCCTGGCTGGCGACCTGCAGCGCCAGCTGTCTGGCATCGGGGGAGAGGCTGAGGCGAATCGGGTCGCGGCCGCCGGGTAAGGGCAGTTGATGCACCCGGCCCGTGAGTCGGTCTGCGACCACCGCCAGGCGCCGTTGTCCCCGCTGGCTGATCAGCGCCACATAGCGTCCGTTCCAGCTCAGTGAGGGAGAGCTGTGGGGTTGATGACGTTTCAGCTGCGGCAGCGGCAGGATGCTGCCGTTGCTCAGGTCCCGCAGCTGCACCGTCGGGCGACCGCGCATGTCACTGATCACAGCCAGGAAACGTCCGCTGCCGCTCAGAGCAGGATCCTGCTGCTGGCGCTCGGCCAGCCCGCCATCCGCCCGGTCACTGGACGTGGGAGCACACCCCACCAACGCGGCGGTCAGCAGGGTGATCAGCAGGGCGCGGACCAAGGCGGTGAGTGGGGCTCAGTCGTCGAAACGGGAGCTGTTGTCCCGTGGCCGGGAACTGCGGGGCGCCGGTCGGGAATTACTTGCCCCGCCGCTGGGACGGGCGGATGGTCCATTGCCACTGGAGGCTGATGAACTGGGTCGTGCGGACGACCTGCTGCTGAAGGCCGCGTCCTCCGCCTCACTGCGGATCGGACTGCCCTTGGGGACACCCTGACCCTGTTGCTGGGGACGGCTCTCGCGATCGCTCGCGGAGCTGACACGGCTGGAGGACGGCGCCGGGCGGCTGCCCCGACGTTGCTCCTCGCGTTGCTGGCGGCGTTCACCGAAATCCGGGCGGGATTCATCCCGCTGCTCACCGGCACGAAAGCGGGCCATGCGGCGTGAGGTCTCGTCCTTCTGATCCCAATCGTCCTGGCCACGGGGTGCAGGGCCGCGATCGGACTCGGGTCTGGGTCGGCGGCTGGCGGCCTGCTCAGGGATGGCGGCGCGACTGCTGCGGCGGGGGCGGTAGAACTCGTCTTCCGGGCGTTCGTCAAGCTCGTCATCACGGCCGCTGAAGCGACGGCGCACCGGCTGGGGCTCGTCGAAACGGTCGTAGCGGTCGTCCCAACCACCTCCGAGATCGCCTCGCCCCCCTCTCGGCGTCGGGGCCGGTTCGTCATCGAAGTAGGCCGAACGCCGGGCCTGCTCCGTCGCGACACCTCTGAGGCGAACGCTTTCGTAGGCGAAGAAAACAGTGGTTCCCGCCAGCAGGAACTGACCGAACTGCAGGATCGGATCCAGGCGCCATCCCTGGAAGAACAAAATTCCGCCACAGAGCAAGCCGATGGCGGCAAAAAAGACGTCGTAGTCGCGGGCCAGAGCCGGCTTGAACGACCGCATGAAATACAGCAGTGCGCCACCGACAGCCAGCACGATGCCGACGATGCTGGCCCAATTCAGACTGGCGTTAACCAAAGAAGCGCCCTCCTCGTGACGTTCAGTCTACGAGCGGCGCCAGTTCGGCTCGATGGGGTTCAGAGCTTGCGGTCAACCTGATCGGTCTGGCTGATGAGGATCAGGCCGATGGTCGCGGGCACAACCACGATCAGGGCTCCCCAAACGAGGCTGCTCAGAAAGTTGGAGAGGGAGGGAGTCATGGCGGTTGTGCACTCACGTCAATGCCGCCGTGATCCTAATGATCGACACCGTGTTTCTACGATGAGTCCCCGAATGCTTTGAGCTTTGTGACGCCACTCCTGCTCCAGGCCCTGCCAGTGGTCCACCTGGCGCTCGGCCTCCTGCTGGCTGCCTGGACGCTGGCCTTTCTGCTCCGGATCGTGCTGACCTGGTATCCGCAGATCGATCAGACCCAGGGGGCTTGGAGGGTTGTCGCGATCCCCACAGAGCCACTCCTGTCGCTCACCCGCCGCGTGGTGGCCCCCATCGGTGGGGTGGATGTCACCCCTGTGATCTGGGTTGGTCTGATCAGTTTGTTCCGGGAACTGCTGGTGGGACAGCAGGGCGTGTTGTCGCAGATCCTGATGCGCTCCCAGGCGATCGCCTGATCAGGGCAGCATGTCCTGCTCGACGAATTTCGTGTGCACGTCGCCACGGATGAATTCCGGTCGGTTGAGCACATCGAGGTGGAACTCGACCGTCGTCGGGATTCCGGTGACCGCGCATTCGTTGAGGGCCCGTTTCATCCGGGTCATCGCATGCTCCCGGTCCGTTCCCCAGACGATCAGCTTGCCGATCAGGGAGTCATAGAAGGGGGGAATGTCGTAGCCGGTGTACACGTGGCTGTCGACGCGAACCCCAGGGCCGCCCGGGGGCAGCCAGCCGGTGATCCGCCCGGGGGCAGGCCGGAAGTTATGGCGTGCATCCTCCGCGTTGATTCGGCATTCGATCGCGTGGCCGCGGAGCTGAATGTCCTCCTGGCGGACGCTGATCGGATCGCCCCCGGCGATGCGCAGCTGTTCGGCGATCAGATCGATCCCGGTCACCATTTCCGTGACGGGGTGCTCCACCTGAATGCGGGTGTTCATTTCCATGAAATAGAACCCACCGCTGCGATCGAGCAGGAATTCAACGGTGCCGGCGCCTTCGTAGTTGATGCTCCGGGCTGCGGCGACGGCGGCCTCACCCATGCGCTGACGCAGCTCCGCGTCGAGGGCCGGACTGGGGGCTTCCTCCAGCAGTTTCTGGTGGCGCCGCTGGATCGAGCAGTCGCGCTCTCCCAGGTGGACGACATTGCCGTGGCGGTCGGCCAGCACCTGCACCTCAACGTGACGGGGCCGGTCGATGAACTTCTCCATGTAGAGACCGGGATTGCCGAAGGCGGCCTCCGCTTCCCCCTGGGCGGCTTTGAACAGAGAGGTGAGCTGATCGGGGCCGGGCACCAGACGCATTCCGCGTCCACCACCGCCGGCGGTGGCCTTGATCATCACGGGATATCCCATCTGCTCGGCGAGCTGGGCCGCTTCCGCTGGGCTGGACAGCAGGCCTTCGCTGCCCGGCACGGTGGGCACGCCAACCGACTGCATCGTGCTCTTGGCGGTTGCCTTGTCGCCCATGGAGCGGATCGCATGGGGTGACGGGCCGATGAAGGTGATGCCGTGGTCCTGACAGATTTCCGCGAATTTGTCGTTCTCAGCCAGGAAGCCGTAGCCAGGGTGAATCGCATCCACGCCCCTGGAGGTGGCCGCAGCCAGGATGTTGTGGACGTTCAGGTAGCTCTTGCCGCTGAGGGCCTCGCCAACGCAGACGGCCTCGTCGGCCAGCTGGACATGCAGCGCGTCCTTATCAACGGTGCTGTAGACCGCCACTGTTGCGATCCCCAGCTCACGGCAGCTGCGCAGAATTCTGAGAGCGATTTCGCCGCGGTTGGCGATCAGCACTTTGCCGATGGGCATCCGCGCGTCCAGGCAGAGGCCGGATCGTATCAGCGACGACTGGCAGGAAGCCCAGGACCCACTGGCCGGTATGATTTTGGGGAGGACGCCCGTGGGGCTGAATCAACCACGCGGATGTGGTGGAATTGGTAGACACGCACGTTTGAGGGGCGTGTGGCTTCGGCCTTGCGAGTTCAAGTCTCGCCATCCGCATTTCTTTTGTGGCATCACCTTCTCCGTTGGACACCGGTGTCGCCATTGTTCTGGTCGCGAACGGCCCCGGTGAACTGAGCACCTGGGTTCGTCCCCTGGCGGAACGTCTCCACGCGGTTCTGCCGCTGCGCCCACGGCTGCCGGATGCACCGTCCAGTCTTGAGCTGGTGCTGGTGCCCTGTCCCAATGCCACGGGGCATGAGCATGGGGCCGCACGGTCCTGGCACCAGTTCGACCGGGTCGTCCCGGCGTCGCAGTTCTGGAGGCTGCTGCTGCAGCCTCGGCGCTACGGGCGCTGGCCGCGCCGGGGTGTGGTGGTGTTCCTCGGGGGTGATCAGTTCTGGACGGTGCTGCTGTCAGCGCGTCTGGGTTACCGCCACATCACCTATGCGGAGTGGGTGGCCCGCTGGCCCCAATGGAATGACCGCATCGCCGCCATGTCGGAGTCTGTGCGGGATCAGCTCCCCCGGCGTTACCGCCAGCGTTGTCGGGTGGTGGGTGATCTCATGGCGGACCTCTCGTCCTTTGCCCGCCATGAGGACCCCTTGCCAGACGGCGAGTGGATCGCGCTGTTGCCCGGCTCCAAGCGGGCCAAGCTCAGCGTCGGCATGCCGTTCCTGCTCGATGCAGCCGATGCGTTGGCCCGTCGCCGGCCGGGCTCTCGTTTCCTGTTGCCAGTGGCACCGACCACCAGCGTGGAGGAACTGCTGCGTTACGCCGGCCCTGAGAATCCGATTGCCCGTCGCTACAGGGCCTCCGTCGCGTCGGTTGAGGGTGATCAGCTGATCACCGAAGCCGGGACGCGGATCCTGCTGGTGGAGCGTCATCCTGCCCATGGTCCGCTGAGTCAGTGCACCCTGGCCCTCACCACCGTCGGGGCGAACACGGCGGAACTCGGTGCCCTTGCGGTGCCGATGATCGTGATCGTGCCCACCCAGCATCTGGAGGTGATGCAGGCCTGGGATGGTGGGTTCGGCCTGTTGGCCCGTCTTCCCGGCTTTCGGCGCGTGCTCGGCGTTTTGCTGACGATCTGGCGGCTGCGCAACAACGGCCTGATGGCATGGCCGAACATCAGTGCCGGTCGGCTGGTGGTGCCTGAACGGGTGGGTGCAATCACTCCGGATGCCATCGCCGCTGAGGCGGAGACGTGGCTGGAGGCCCCCGATCGTCTGGCGGCCCAGCGCGAGGAGCTGCGTGCCCTGCGGGGGCAACCCGGTGCCGTCGCCGCTCTAGCCGATGAAGTCCGCCAGCAGCTCCCTCGGGCGCTGGGATCTGCTTAGCGTGATCGGCATTCAACAATCCGACGGCGATGACCAGCCCCGAGCCCATCCAGCGCACGGCTGAGGAGTGGAAGCAGTCTCTGACTCCTGAGCAGTTTCAGGTGGCCCGCTGCGGCGGCACCGAGCGGGCCTTCACCGGGGCGTACTGGAACAACAAAGCCACCGGGATGTATCACTGCATCTGCTGTGATGCACCGCTGTTCAGCTCCGAGACCAAGTACGAGTCCGGCACCGGTTGGCCCAGCTTCTGGGATGGGGTGACCTCCGAGGCGATCACGACCAAGCAGGACGTCAGCCACGGCATGGTGCGTACCGAGATCAACTGTGCCCGCTGCGATGCCCACCTCGGCCACGTGTTCGGTGATGGCCCCGCCCCCACCGGTCAGCGCTACTGCGTCAACAGTGCGTCGCTGAACTTCAAGGCCTCCTGATCACCAGGGGTCGTCCAGGTCCTCAGCATCCCGCTGGGGACGCCCCTCTCCACGGTTGTCCGGACGCGGCATCGGTTCCACATCCAGGGGAGCACCGGGTTGCTCGATCGGACGTCGAGCTGCCGGTGAAGGACCACGGCGCAGCGGTTGCTGCGGTTCGTCGTAGTCATCGTCCGAGTAGCGCGGCCTGGCATCGCGGTACCGGGGCTCATCACGCCGCTCGTCATAGGGGTCGAGCGGTTGCTCATCGAGGTAGCGCCGCTGCACCTGCGCCTCGCGCCGTGGCTCGTCGACCTCGACGTAATCAAAGTTCTCCTCCTGCTCGAAGCGTTCAGCGGTGGAGGCCTGCAGCTTGCGTTGCTCCTGCTCGGTGGGCTGACCGGAACTCAGCTGGTTTTCGACGGGAACCAGATTGACCCGGTAACGCTCGCGCTCCTGCTCTTCCCAGCTCGGCCCACCGACGCCCAGTTTTTCCAGAACACCGCTGTTGAGCTGTTTGAGTTTGTCTTCAGCGCCCTCGTAAACAATGATCCGGTCGGGACCGCTGCTGACGATTTCCTCCACCGGCATCTCCCAGGTGGAGAGGACGCCCTCCCCCAGCAAGGGAACGCCAAGGGCCCCCATCACCAGGGTGGTGAGCTCGCCGGTTTCGATGTCGAAAGCGAAGCCCAGCACGCGTCCGAGCTGGCTTCCGGATTCCGTGATCACCTGGCAGTTGATCACCCGGCTGTAGCGCTCGGGGCTGAAGGATTCGCTCAGGGAATCGGCGGAATCGACCAGGATCACGTCGCCGACCTGACGGATCCGATCCAGGGGCATCCAGCGGGGCAGGCCCGGCAGAAAGCGGGTCAGGGGGTTGTCGCGCAGCCCAAGGGCTACGACTTCGCGACGGTCGATATCCACGATCACTTCACCCACAACACCCAGGCGTCGCCCGGTGTCGCGGGTGATCACCTGGGTGCCCATCAGTTCGGAGCGCAACCAGAGGCGATCACTGGGCACCCCTGTGGTGAGGGCGTCGGATTGAGATGGGGTCGGGGTCAATCGAAGGCCCTCGGCCATGGACTTCGGATCATTGTGGCGTAGCGGATCTGGAGTGCCAGTCAGGCGGCATCCGGAAGTCCGACCACCTGGGTGTGGGCACCGCGTGCCTGGGTCACACCGATCGTTCGCTGGGAGGCGCCGATCATCGGACGCCGGTGGCTCACCACCAGGAACTGCGCCTGCTCGGCCTGGCGGGCGATCAGTGCGGCGAGGCGCTCCACATTCACCCCATCGAGGAAGCTGTCCACCTCGTCGAGGGCATAGAAGGGTGAGGGACGGAACCGTTGCAGCGCGAACAGGAAGCTGAGCGCCGTCAATGACTTCTCGCCGCCGGACATGGCGGCCAGGCGCCGGACCGCCTTGCCTTTGGGGTGGGCCACCAGGGTCAGCCCTCCCTCGAGCGGATCCTCCTGATTCTCCAGTTGCAGATGGCCGTCGCCGTCCGAGAGGCTCGCGAAGATCTCCCGGAAATGACCGTCCACGGCGGAGAACGCTTCCATGAAGGCCTCCTGACGCAGCGTCGCCACGGTCTCGATCCTCAGCAGCAACTCCTCCCGCTCCTGGCTGAGCACATCCAGCCGCTCATTCAGCTCACTGAGCCGCTGCTCCAGAGCTTCGAGCTCCTCGAGGGCGAGCATGTTCACCGGTTCGAGGGCTTCCATGCGGTTCTGGATGGCCTGCAGGTCTGCCTGAAGCGCCTCCAGGCCCGCCTCTTGGATCGCCTCTGAAATCTCCGGTCGGGGGTCTGGCAGGGCCTGCTCCATCTCCTGAAGTCGCAGTCCTCCGCTGCGTTGCTCCTCAATCAGGGCCAGGCGCTCCTCTTTGAGTCGTTCGAGTTCGAACTGGGCCTGCTGCAGGGCCTGGCGTTGTCGACTCACCTCCGCTTCAGCGGCATCGCGGGCGCGGCGTTGTTCGCCGAAGCGTTCCTGCAGCTGTTGTTGCTGGGTCGTCAGCCGCTCGCGCTGCTCCTTCAGCTCCTGCTGCTGCTGACGCCAGGTGCCGTGGGCTGCGGCCAGGGCCTGCACCGCATCCTGCAGCCGGGACTCCTCCTGAGAGAGGTTCTCCCGCTGGTCGCTGAGCCGCTCCAGAGCCAGTTGACGTTCGCGTTGGGCCGTCAGCACCTGATCGCGTTTGCTGCGGCTGGCATCGAGCCGTGCATCGGCAGCCTCCAGCGCCTGCTGAAGCTGGGCCCAGGCCCCGGCGTCATCGTTGCTGGTGCTGGCCCGCTCCGCCGCATCGAGCTGCTGCTGCTCTTCGCGCAGGGGGGCCAGCGCCGTGGCGATGGCCTCGAGGCGTTCCCGGTGCTCCTGCTGGGACACCCGCAGTTGCTCCAGGCGCTCCCGGCGTTCGCGGTTGCGTTCGATCAGGGGGCCGTGGTTGCGATGGGCGGCATTGCGTTCCGCCACCAGCGCCGCCTGACGTTGCTCCAGCTGGCGCAGCACCGGCTTCTGCTGGTTCAGGAGCTCGCTGAGCCGATGCTCCTCCCGCCTGGAGGCCGCCAGGCTTTCGCCGAGTTCCAGCAGGCGCCGGCGCAACGGTTCGGCTTCGTCATTGTCGTTGCTGCGTCCGAAGCTGAGTCCACCACCGCGCTGGGAGAAGCTTCCGCCGGTCATGGCGCCGCTTTTCTCCAGCAGTTCACCATCGAGGGTCACGGCCCTGGAGCGCCCCAGCTGCTGACGGGCGCTGCCGAGGTCCCGGAACACCAGGGTGTCGCCGAAGACGTAGGCGAAGACCACGTCGTAGACGGGCTCAAAGCGCACCAGTTCCACGGCGCGGCCAACCAGACCGCCGCCGTCGCCCTGGCCGCCGGGTCGAGCGCCCCGGGCCATGGCTGCCGAACCGCTGCCACCACCGCCTGGGGCACGAATCTTGTTCAGCGGCAGGAAGGTGAGACGACCGGCTCGGCGGCTCTTCAACAGCTCGATCGCCCGGGCGGCGATGCGGTCGTCGTCGACCACCACCTGCCCCAGCCGGGCGCCGGCCGCCACTTCCAGGGCCAGGCGGTGCTGGTCTTCGACTTCGCCGAGCTGGGCCACCGGGCCATGGATGCCATCCAATCCGGCTTCGAGCAGCAGGCGAAGTGCCCCCGTGCCGCGGCTTTCCTGGAGGGCATCCCTCCGACTTTCCAGTCGGGCGATCTCCCGTTCCAGCCGGGTCTGTTCCTGTTCCAGCCGGGTGCGTGTGCGCTGCTGGATCGCGAGCGATTCCGCGGCCTGCTGCACCGCCTGCTTGCCGCTGGTCAGGGACTGCAGCAGGGTCTGCCACTCCTCCTCCAGGGCCTGCAGGGTCTGCTGGACTTCGGTCTCCTCCTTGCCGTCACGGTTGAGGTCTCCGCTGAGTTCCTCAAGACGTTCGGCGTCCTGACGCTGGCGCTCCTGCCGTTGCTGCAGCTCCTGCTGAAGGGGTTCGATGCTGCTCTGCAACTGCTGGCGGCGCTCGCTGCGGCGTTTCTGTTCGTCGAGCCAGGCGCCGGAGCGGCCGGCCACATCCGCCATTCCGCGGCGGGCCATCTCCACAGCGGCCTCGGAGGCGCGGCACTCCGACTCTGCTGCCTCCAGGGCCTCGTCATGGGACTCCTCCTCGAGCTCTCTGCCCTGCTGCTGCAGTTGCTGGCGGCGTCCGGCCAGGTCGTTGCGCAGGTCCTGAAGCGACTGGGCCTGCTCCTGGTGCTGCGTGGATTGGCGTTCGAGCTCCCGTCCCTGGGTGTCGAGTCCGGCCAGTTCGGCCTGCACCGCAAGCAGCTGGTCTTCCCCCAGGGCCTTCACCTGGTCCTGGAGACCCTCGAGCTCCTTGGTGGCCTTGGTCAGTCGTTCGTCGGCCGAGGCCAGGGCAGCGCTATCCCGTTGTTCCTTGGCCTCGAGTTCCTGCTGTCGGGTCCCGAGGTTGCGCAGGGCTACCTGGGCGGCCTCGAAGGCCAGCACCATTTCCTGCTGGCGGCCGAGTTGCAGCCGACCGCGCAGGTCCTGGTACTGACGCGCCTTCGCGCAGTCCTTCTCCAGACGCTGGCGACTGGCGAGCAATTCCTGCTCGATGATCCGGCAGCGTTCCTGCCGCTCCTGCACGTCGTCGAGCTTGCGCCGGGTCTGCTCGATGCGCGTGTCGAACAGGGCGACCCCCGCCAGTTCATCGATCAGGCCGCGGCGATCGCGGTTGCTCATCGACACGATGCGGGTCACATCGCCCTGCATCACGACATTGCTGCCTTCGGGATCGATGCGCAGGCGTCGGAGCTGGGTCTGCAGCTGCTGCAAGTTGCAGGGGATTCCGTCGGCGCTGTAGCTGGAGCTGTAGGAGCCACCGGGCATCACCCGCAGCCGGCGGGTGACCGTCCATTCCGTCTGTCCGGGATTGATCCAGGGACCGTCCTCAGGCGCCTCCAGCCCCTCCTCTGCAGCATCGGGCTGCCAGTCGCTGAGATCAAAGCGCACGCTGACGGTGGTTTCCGCCGCTTTGCCGGCTTTGAGAATGGCGCTGTTGACCAGGTCCGGAAGGCGATCAGCCCGCATCCCCCGGCTCGTGGCCAAGCCCAGGCAGAACAGGACCCCATCGAGGATGTTGCTTTTGCCGGAGCCGTTCGGGCCGGTGACCACGGTGAATCCCTGCTCGAGAGGGATCGTCATCGCTCCGCCGAACGACTTGAACTGCTTCAGACCGACCTGATTGATGTGGACCAACAGGACCTGAAGCTGTCAGCGAATCGAAACTAGCGAAGCTCGCGAAAAGCTCAAGGGCGTGTCACTCGACAGCCCTGGCGGTTGATCTGGAGCCGTCCGGCCAGGGGGCCATCGCTGACCTCCAGATCCACCTCGGCATCCTTGGCCTCCGGCAGACAACCGCAGTACGACCCTGCGCCGATTCGCTCCGCCCAACCACGGTTCCCGGACACCGCCGCACTGCGGGGCTCCAGCCAGATCAGGCGATGGGGGGGCAAGGGCACCGCCGGTTGCAGCGGCCCATTGGCCTGCGGTGTGTCCGGCAGGCGCCAGGTGCGGCAGCTGGGTCCGTCCTCCAGCAGAAGATCGATGTGGCATCCGGTCGGGTCATCCGGTGCATCGGTGTGCCGCAGAAGCGAATACCGGGGCATCGGGTTTCCCTGCCGTTGCGCCCTTCCTACCCTCGGGGAGCGTCCCTGCCAATGGCGTTCCATGAACGCGACTCCGCCGCCCTCCAACGGCAGCTTCGAGCACCACTTCCGTGATCGCTTCGAGAGCCTGCTGCCGACGATTCAGAAGCGTTGGCCCGAACTGGCGCAGCACACTCTCGAGGCCACCCGAGGCAGCGTGGATGAACTGGTTCGCTTGATTGAACAGAACACCGGGCTCACGCCGCAGGGGGTTCGTGAGCAACTGGAGGAGTTGATGCACACCGCGGGTGATCGGGGGCGTCATCTCGGCGACAGCCTCGATCCCCTGGAGGAGCAGCTGGAGCAACTGCTCGATGAGTTGAACAGCACCCTGCGGCCCCGTATCGAAAAGCCCGTGCGTCAACGGCCGCTGCTGGCGGTTGGTGTAGCCCTGGGTGTGGGCGTGCTGCTCGGGTCGATCTTGAGCGGGGGTCGCCGCTCCTGATGGCTGAGCAGCAGCAACCTCGCGGCCTTGGTGCCGCTGCGCGAATGACGGCTCTGGCGGCCTCGGTGATGGATCTGCATGTGCGGATCGCGCTGCAGGAGGTGGACCGGGAGAAACGCCGGGTGATCAGCGGTGGTCTGTTCCTGGCCATCGGTGGCACGGCGATGCTCCTGGCCCTCTTGGCGGCGGAAGGGGCAGCTCTGCTGTGGGTGCAGCAGAACTGGGCGCTGTCCTGGATCCACGCCTTGCTGGTGTTGGCCGTAGCCAACCTGCTGTGTGCCGGCTTGTCTCTGCGCGTGGGCGGTCAGGTGCTGAAGGGGCCGTTCCTGCCGCAGACGATGCAAGGCCTGGTGAAGACCCTGCGTGCCCTTCTGGGGCGGGTTTGAGTGCCCGGGATCTGAGCACGTTGTTGATCGTGGCCGGATCCTGCGGGTCCGGTAAATCCACGATCCTGCGCGCTGCTTATCAGCAGAACCTGCCGCTGTTTGGTGCTGAGGAGGCAGAGACGTTTGCTTCCACCAACAGAGATCCGTCTGGAATGGAGTTCGACGATTTCAGCGAAGCGTTAAGCCGGCAATCGTTTTTTCAGGCCAGTCATCTCAAACGACTTAATCGTGAAGCGGATCTTCCGGCGTCTGTCTTGATGCATCTCGATCTGTATCAGATCCTGCGCGGGATTGATCCCTCCTACTGGCCCCGGCCGCTGAAGAAGCGCGCGCTGGACTTGGCTGGCCCAGAGGGCGTGTTGGGCAAACGGTCGCTTGATCGACTCCAGGACCCTCGGGAGAAC
>JBGKDR010000049.1:0-3840 GCA_042954225.1 Parasynechococcus sp. | reverse complement strand
CTGTTGGAGGGCAGTTTTGCTGGACTGCCTGTGCAGCGGCCAGTCCCGCCACCTGTCCGAGGTTGAGGATGAGTGGCTGGAGGCGCGTGGCTCCATTGGCCATGTGACTGACGCTGAACCCTTTCTCCGCCACCAGCAGATTGGAGGCGGCGTCGCTGACGAGGGCGTCATAGGGAATGCAGAACGGTGTTCCCGTCCAACGTCCACCCCACTGACAGCTTTTCGGCGCCAGGGGCCAGTCCTCACCGGGATAGTGATGGTCATTGGCATACGTCCCCACCGCGATGCTGTTGCAGGTGCCATCGGCCTGGCGAGGCAGGGGGCCGCGTTTTGCCGTCGTTGACAGCGGCAGAAGATCCCGTTCCGTCACGGTCTGTCGTCCGATCAGACGCCGTCCCTCACGCCAGTAGGGCATCAGGGCCAGCGGGTTGCCGGATCCCGGGATTCCTTCGCCGGCTTTCAGCCAACCACCACTACAACGTTGAAGCTCGTCCAGAAACGCCAGGCTGTGGCCTTGCATGTCTGTCTCCAACGCGCGTTGGTCGTCGGGATCGGCGCTGATGGCACGGTGCAGACCGCCATGCCAGTCGTTGCCCTGCAAGGGCCAGTTCAGCATCACCAGCCCTCGGGGAAGACGGCCGTAACTCAGGGTTTTCTCGAGACCAAAGGCCTTGAGGCACCCGTCGAAGGGTGAGCGGGGATCATCAAGCTGTCGCTGAGGGGCCTGACTCTCAGAGAACTGCCCAAAACTCACCCAGGTGGGCGACTGAATCGGCTGCTCCTGAAAAAAAGGATCGCTTTTGAGCCTTGAGGCTTCAGGTGCACTGGGTTCGTCCCACCTTTCCTTTGCCTCCCATCCCCAGCGATGGGCCAGCCCGGTCTTGGCGATCAGGTCGCCGAGGTCGCTGCCTTCGATCACCACGTTGGGGTGAATCTCATGGCGTTCGCCATCCACATCGATGCGCATCGTCGTGATGCGATCACCCGTCATCTGCACGTCATGCAGCCTGCAGTTCGGCCACCAATCCAGCGTCGGTTCGTCGGCGACCCACGCACGCAGCAGTGACTCAGCCGTTTCTGGTCGGAAGCCGAAGCAACTCACCCAGTTCTGATCAAGACCGTCCCGTTCACGGGATTCGATGTCCCGAAGAAACGCTCCCCAAAGTCCTGTTTGCCAACAGCTCAGTTCATGCCCATCGGGAGCGCAGACTCCGGCGGCACTGAGCATTCCCCCCAACCACGGACCCGGCGTCAGCAGCAGTGTTCTCACCCCGCCGCGGGCTGCCTGAACCGCCGCTGCCACACCACCGGTTCCCCCTCCCCAGATGACCACATCCACGGAAACGGTTGTCGCTGCAGGCACAGGGGGCATCGGATTGGAGAGGGGGTGGTCGTTAGGATCCGGGGTCGGCTGGTGGCTGCAGAGGTTCCGAGGACACGATGGTTTTTACCCTGACGACACCGCTTTATTACGTCAACGACAAGCCACATCTCGGCAGCACCTACACGACACTGGCCTGTGATGCCCTGGCTCGGTTTGAGCGGCTGCAGAACAATTCGGTGATCTTCGTCACCGGCGTGGATGAGCACGGGCAAAAGATTCAGCGCACGGCAGAGCTCCAACAGCTCAGTCCCCAGGACCACTGCGATCGGGTTACTGACCGTTATCGCGACCTCTGGTCGCAGTGGCAGATCACCAACGACCGCTTTGTTCGCACCACACAACCGCGGCACCTGCAGTTGGTCGAGCAGTTCTATGCACGGGTGCTGGCGTCGGATGACATCGTGCGTGGGCGCCAGACCGGCTGGTACTGCGTGGGCTGTGAGGAATACAAGGACGTTCCGGCCGATGCCGACCAGCCCGATTGCCCCATTCACGCCAAGCCCTTGGAATGGCGCGATGAAGAGAACCTGTTCTTCCGCCTGTCCCGTTATCAAAGCGCCATTGAAGAGCTGGTGAACAGGGATGACTTCATTGCGCCGGCCAGCCGTCGCCAGGAGGTCCGCAACTTCGTCGCCCAGGGTCTCCGTGATTTCTCGATTTCCCGGGTCAATGTGTCCTGGGGATTACCGGTGCCCGGTGAATCGGGTCATACCTTTTACGTGTGGTTTGACGCTCTGCTGGGTTATCTCAGTGCCTTGCTGGACGATGGCGGCGCCGTCGATCTCGATCGACTGAGCGAGGCCGGTTGGCCGGCCTCGGTTCACGTCATCGGCAAGGACATCCTGCGCTTCCATGCTGTGTATTGGCCGGCGATGTTGATGTCGGCTGGGCTGCCCTTGCCGAAACATGTCTTCGGCCACGGCTTCCTGACCAGAGAGGGGCAGAAAATGGGCAAATCCCTGGGCAATGTGCTGGACCCGGAAAAGCTTCTCTCCGTCTGTGGTGCTGACGCGGTGCGCTGGTATCTCCTCCGTGACATGCAGTTCGGTGACGACGGTGATTTCCAGCAGCAACGTTTTGTTGATCTGGTGAATAACGATCTCGCCAACACGATCGGCAATTTGCTCAACCGCACGTCATCGATGGCGCGCAAGTGGTTCAACGATGCAGTCCCCCCCTGCACGGCGGCCGTGGATGGCTCCCATCCGCTGGCCCAGCAGAGTGCCAGCACAGTGACGACCGTGCGTGACGCTGTGCCGAGGCTGGCCTTCAAGTCAGCCGCCGAAGCCATTCTGCAACTGGCGATCAGCGCCAATGGTCACCTCAACGACACGGCCCCCTGGAGTCGGATGAAACAGGAGGGCCAGGAGGCCGCCGTGGGGGACGACCTCTATGCCGTTCTTGAAGCCACCCGTCTGGTCGGGGTGCTGCTGTCACCCCTCGTTCCGGACCTGAGTGCCCGGATCCTCGCTCAACTGGGCCATGATCCGATCACCTCTGACTGGGATCGTCAGCTGAGCTGGGGTGGACTTCGTCCCGGAGCATCGCTGCCGAAACCAAGCCCAGTGATGCAACGACTGGAACTTGATGAACCCCTCTGATCGCCGGGACTCACGTCGCACTGTCGTTGCTCAGGTTCTGATGCTGGTCGCACTCAGCACAGGTCTTCTGGCGTGTGGATTGCGTTCATCGCAGCGATCGGAGCAGACCCCGCCGTTTGTCTTCCGTTCGCTCGATCTCAAACAACGTGGGGTCGATGGACTCCGCAGCTGGGATCTTCAGAGCCCTGAAGCGCGATACGCCGTCGACAGTCGCACGATCAGGGCTCGTCGACCGACTGGAGTTCTTTATCGCCAGGATCAACCCTCCTTCAGGATCAGCGCCGATCTCGCCACGGTTCTCAATGACGGACAACTCGTTGTTCTGGAAGGGTCTGTGGAGCTCCGCCAGCTGGATCAACGGCAGCTGATCATTCGAGGAGATCGCCTGGTCTGGACCCCTGGTCAGTCACAGATGGTGATTGACCAGAACCCCCGGGCCCTTGATGCCACATCGCAGCTCCGTGGTGAGCATCTGACCTTTCAGGTGGATCAGGACACACTCACCCTTCAGGGGTCCACCCTCTGGGACCGTTGGTCCGATGCCCGCTCTGACATCAGACGGCCGGACACGACCGTAACGACGCAGGACGGGCGTTGGAATTTCGTCAGCGGTGTGATGGATGCCAAGGGACCTGTCCTGATGCGTCGATCTGAGGCTGAAACGATTCAGGCCAGTGCATTGCAGGGCAACACCCTGCGCCAGGAGATCGATCTGATGGCACCGGTGACCTTGACGCTGCCCGATGGACAAGGTGATCTGGCAACGGGGACGACCCGTTGGCATTTCGGTCGTCAACAGCTCGTGAGTCAGTCGGATGTGATTGCCAAGCTTCGTCGTGGCACGGTTCGGGGTTT
>JBGKDR010000048.1:0-2091 GCA_042954225.1 Parasynechococcus sp. | reverse complement strand
CCTTGATGCCGAGTCGATTCGGCGGAGAGTTCGTGCTGTGGTCGCAGGAAAAGTCGGTTTCTACAGCGTTGGCCTGTATCCAGCATCCCTGGCTTACAACTGCGCCATGCAGAGCCAGTCGGAATGTCTGATGTTGGCTCCGCGTCCGGGGCGCGATCTCCTGGGCGCTTTCTCCCGCGACGTCCTGTCCAGCATGGATGCAGGGCACGTTGAAACGGTCAAAGCCATGGGGTCCCGTGTGGTTGATGGTGACCATCGCTCCAACACCCTCAGCGACCTGATCGTTGACTGTGAGCTTGTGGTCTTGAGTGCCAACAGCAATCACATTGAAGAGGACCTGCTGGAGGCGTGCCGGCTGCGGCAGGAGTTGGGGCGAGAGCAGGTGGTTCTGGCCTGCCTGTCCGGCTCATTCAGCCATGACCCAATTGCCAATCAAGCTTATGTGCTGTGTGAAAAGCAGCCGAATTTGGCATTCTTCTCGGGCTTTCATCGCCACGGAGCACTGAGAAACCCGTTTGACAGTTTTACCGCAAATTTCTGTCATCCAAATGCCCTGACTGCGATGCTTGGGGCACAACTTCTGGATCGTCTATCTCCCAATATTCAAGTATCAGCGGGTGTTCATAACGTTGAGGGGCAGTACATCAAGGCCGCTAAAAACATGGCTTCGGTGTTTGCCGGTTTTGGTTACGGCTATCACCAGGACAACCCTGGAGTTCTTCCCACCCTGCTCACCTTGCTGTTGGATCAATGCCTTGATCAGGCTGCCACCGTTTCCATGGCCCGGCCTGATCGCCAGCAGCTCTATCACCGGCAACCGATTCCGCTGACGGAGCTGGGCTACGCCGTCCCTCGCATTGAAGCAACGTTGGTTCGTGATGGTGATTTCGAGAAAGTGCGGGATCACACCTTCAGTCAGCTCACGGCGATGGTGGCTGATGTGCGCGGCAGCATGATGCTGCCAGTGTCTGGAAGTCCGACTCGCAACTTTCAGGTTGGTCAGGTGCTCGCCGCCAAGATGCGTGAGCATCAACGCTGTCCCGCGTCAATGGAGGAGTTGGAGCAATGGTGTGAAGCTGCAGGATTGCGCAAAGGCGGCCTTGAAGGTTTGAAGTCCCTGCGTTTCTGGCCTCAGATCGCCAGAAAATTCGCAATTCCGCTCCATGACGCGTCGATGGTCAATCTTCTCTACATGGCGATCTACGGGCGTCCTGCTGTGAAGGACACGGCATTCCGCGTGATGACGGAAAGCCGGGAGTTATCCAGTTACTGCCAGGAGTCCGTGCGTCCTACGCATAGTCGTCGTTATGGAGAGGCTTTGCAGAACCTTGATGTGCAGGGAGCGATGGATCTGCTGGTGAACGCTGTGATCGCTGACAACGCCCGCAGCGCGATGCGTCGTGCAGCGCCGCTTGAAGACGCTGACACCTCCGGTGTACCGCCCTACCTGCAACTGATGGACGTGATCGAAACACAGCTCGAGGGCTGATTCAGTCGCCTGTGGTTCTGCACACTGCGGTCTTGTTCGTGCCGCAAAACCAGGCATGGTTTCGACCTGAGACCCATGCGACTGCCGATGACCGAGGCTTTGGAAGCCATTGCTGACTGCTTCCATCCTCGTGAACGGATCACGGGCATCCGCAGTCTCGGCTCCGGCAACGTCAATGAGACCTTTCTGGTCACCCATGAAGGTCGTCGTGAGAGTGGCGCCTTCGTTCTTCAGCGCCTCAATCGAACGGTTTTTGCTCGTCCGGATCTGGTCATGGGCAATCTGCTTGCCCTTGGCGAACACGTTCAACGGCGGCTGCAGTCACCCCCCCCGGAACTGCAGGGACGTCGCTGGGAGGTCCCGCAGGTGTTGCCGTCCCGGCAGGGAGCCGCTGCCTGGGTGGAACAGGACGGCGAAGTCTGGCGATCGATCAGTTACATCGGTGCCGCCACAACCACTGATGTGATCACTGATCATCGTCAAGCCCATGAAGTGGGCTACGGCCTCGGCATGTTCCATTCGCTGATCAGCGATCTACCCGTCGATGCCCTAGCGGACACCCTGGAGGACTTCCACGTCACACCGTCCTATCTGCGTCGCTT
>JBGKDR010000047.1:0-5520 GCA_042954225.1 Parasynechococcus sp. | reverse complement strand
CATCCTGGCCGCACGCCGAGAGCTGACTGAAGTCAGCAATGACGAGATCAGCGACGCCATCGAGCGCATCATGGTTGGTCCCGAGAAGAAGGACCGGGTGATGAGCGAGCGCCGCAAGCGCCTCGTGGCTTATCACGAAGCAGGTCACGCCATCGTTGGCGCTCTGATGCCGGACTACGACCCGGTTCAGAAGATCTCCATCATTCCCCGCGGCAACGCCGGTGGTCTGACCTTCTTCACGCCAAGTGAAGAACGGATGGAATCCGGTCTCTATTCACGGGCTTATCTGCAAAACCAGATGGCCGTCGCTCTCGGCGGGCGGGTTGCTGAGGAAATCATCTACGGCGAAGACGAAGTCACCACCGGTGCCTCGAATGACCTTCAGCAGGTTGCATCGACAGCTCGCCAGATGATCACGCGCTTCGGCATGAGCGACACCCTGGGTCCTGTGGCCCTCGGCCGTGCGCAGGGCGGCATGTTCCTGGGTCGCGATATCGCTGCCGAGCGTGACTTCTCCGAAGACACCGCGGCCACCATCGACCAGGAAGTCTCCGAACTGGTCGACGTTGCCTACAAGCGCGCCACCAAAGTTCTTGAAGACAACCGCGCCATCCTCGATGAGCTGACCGACATGCTCGTCGAACGTGAGACGGTGGATGCAGAGGAGTTCCAGGAGCTTCTGATCAAACGTGACGCACGCGTGGCCGAATACGTCTGAATCCGCGCTACATCGTTGGCTGGATCGTCAGGGTGAGCTGCTCGCTTCCCTGAAGGTTCAGCCTTTTCTTTTGGTTGTT
The DNA here is from genome assembly GCA_042954225.1 of Parasynechococcus sp. Taxonomy (GTDB): domain Bacteria; phylum Cyanobacteriota; class Cyanobacteriia; order PCC-6307; family Cyanobiaceae; genus Parasynechococcus. The sequence goes on along the minus strand of JBGKDR010000047.1, from coordinate 4,723 downwards.
CGTCCAGATCAGGCTGATCTGAACCACGGTGATCCGGAGACAGGATCACCTTTGCTGGCGCAACTGGCGACCTTGGAGGCATCCGGGTTACGTCATCTTGAGATCGCCTGGTCCTCCCATCCGGGATGGTCGCGTCTTGTTGAGGCGATTCGAAGCAGTTTCCCCAGCTTGGCTCTCGGTGCAGCCTCAGTGACCGAGCGCCCTGCCCTCGATGATCTCGAGCGACTCGCCCTCCCCTATGCGATGTCGCCCTGCTGGGACAGCGCGTTGCAGGGGGAGGCACGATCCCGCGGTCTCCTTGTAGTTCCTGGTGTGTTCAGCCCAACCGAGGTGATGCAGGCGATGCAGGTCGGCTGTCGCCTGGTGAAGCTGTTCCCCGCTGCCACGCTTGGTCCTGCGTACTGGGCACGGCTGCGCTCTCCTCTCGGACATCTGCCGTCCGTGATCGCAGCGGGTGGACTCGCACCGTCCGATCTTGAGGCCTGGCTCAAGGCTGGCCACGATGCTGTGGCTCTGGGCCGCGCCGCTGTTCAGACCTCAACCATTCACCCCGAACTGTTGACTCTGCTGCGGGCCTCGACGACCCGTGAATGACGACGACACTGACTGGTCGGTACGAGTCCAAAATGCTACAGATGAGAGAGCTGTTCCCTGCGCGATGTCGCAGCTCACGATCAAACTGAGCGATAAAGCGGATGCTCTGATCGCTCAGCTGCAGAAGGAGATCTTCAACCGACGCCGCAAGAAAGTCACGGCAGCGGGGGTCGTTGAGACGTTGGTGGAAAGCGGGGCTAAATCGCAATCCGACAAGCGCTTCGCCACCTCCTGGGTCAACCTGATCAAGGACATCGAAAAGGCGGCCAAGCTCGCTTATGCGAACGGCAGTAAGCCCGCGTCACTCACCGATGAGGAATGGGCCCTCGTGCTCAGCCATCGCAGTCGCACCAACTCGTCGCGGGTGCGCCGCTCCGTCAAGAAGGCAGCCTCAGTCGCGACATCGATGCGTCGTTCAAGGCCTCGCAAGTCAGCAGCAGCAACCCAAGCGGCTCAGGAATCCCAACAACCTCTGGCCTCGTCCACTGGCTCTTCGAGTTGAGCCTTTGACGCACTGATCACCAGAGGCTGCACTGCCCCTGTTGTCGCAGCAGATGGTCAGCCAAGACGAGGGAGACCATGGCTTCCACCATCGGCACAGCCCTCGGCAGCACGCAGGGGTCGTGGCGGCCTTTGCCAGCCAGCGTGGTGGCGTTGCCCTCTGAATCCACGGTTTGTTGTTCCTTGCGGATCGTGGCTGTGGGCTTGAAGGCCACACGGATCACGATCGCTTCACCGTTGCTGATTCCACCCTGGATTCCGCCGGAGTTGTTGGTGCTCGTGCGCAGGCGACCGTCACTGCTGGGCACAAAGGCGTCGTTGTGTTCACTTCCCTTTTGCAGGGTTCCCGCAAAGCCTGAGCCGATTTCAAACCCCTTTGTGGCGGGCAGAGACATCACCGCTTTGGCGAGGTCAGCCTCCAGTTTGTCGAAGACAGGCATCCCCAGCCCCATCGCGGGGTTCCGCACCACGCATTCGATCACACCCCCACAGGAATCACCCTCCCGTCCGATCGCTTCAATCCGCTCCACCATGGCGGCTGCCACTGCCTGATCAGGGCAGCGCACGATGTTGGCTTCCACATCCTCAAGCGACACCTCATCCGGGCGAATGGCATCGGCCTCGATGGTGTGGATCCGTTTCACCCAGGCCAGAACCTCTGTGCCAGAGGCTTTGCGCAGCAGTTGTTTGGCGATGGCCCCTGCGGCCACGCGTCCAATCGTCTCCCGAGCTGAGGCACGACCACCGCCACTTCTGGCCTGAATCCCGTATTTCGCCTGATACGTCGCGTCCGCATGGGATGGGCGGAAGGCGACAGCCATGTCCTTGTAGTCGCCGGGACGTTGATCCTTGTTGCGGACCAGCATTGCGATCGGAGTTCCCAGGGTGGTGGTGCCATCCAGCAGGCCACTCAGGACTTCCACCTGATCGGCTTCTTTCCGAGGCGTTGTGATGTGACTTTGCCCCGGTCGGCGTCGGTCCAGTTCCCGTTGAATCTCGGCCAGGTCAAGCTCCAGCCGCGGTGGACACCCTTCAACGATCACGCCCACACCGCCGCCATGGGATTCGCCGAAGGTGCTGATGCGAAAAAGATCTCCGAAGCTGCTGCCCATGGTCCGTAGCCGATGCCCAAGAGGCTACGTAGCCGTCGCCGGCTGTGATCAGATCAGTTCGGGGTACGGCAGTTTCGGTCGTTGCTCAATGGGGTGGTTGCGGGCCATCTCAAAGTCCGCGAAGTCGAAGCCCGGTCCGACACAGCAGCTGACGAAGCTGTAGGCCCCCCGACTGCGCGCTGCTTGCCAGTGTCCGGCAGGAATGACACGGACAGGATCGTGGCTTTGCAGTTGATGGGTCTCAACGACGAGGTTGTCCGGGTCGCAACACCAGAGATCCAGCGGGGCCCCCGCGCAGTGCACCCAGGCCTCATCGGCGTTTTGAACACGGTGCCAGCAACTGACGTCACCCTCACACAGCAGAAACAGGATGGTGGTGAGTGCGGTTCGGGAGCTCCCATCTGCGCGGGTGGTCAGGATCGCGCTGCGATGCAGTTCGCGGTACCAACCACCTTCCGGATGCGGTTGCAGCTGGTGGCGGTCCCGTAATTGCCGTGCGGTGTCATTCATGGCCTCAGCTGTGCTCGATCGCGCATGTTCTGCACCCGCTGCCAGATCTGAGCCACCCAGAGAAAGACCCAGCTCATGGCCACCAATCCGATGGGTTGGTCACGCCGGAACACATCAAAGAGAAGCACCACCCTTGGTTGCTCAGACCGGTTCACGGCCGAGTGCAGAAAGGTGTCGTCCCAGAGAAAGCCTTCACCTTCCTGCAGGAAATAGCGGGTGCCGTCGATCAGCAGTTCGCAGGAGGTTTGGCCCTGGCCGAGGTCGTCCACATAGAGGGGGAGGTGATATCTCCAGACCCCTTTGAACGGACCTTTGTGCGGGCGCAGCACCTTCCCCGGTGGGAACAGGCTGACCGCTGCTGACACCACATCGCGATGGCGCTGGAGAAAGCCCTGCAGTGTGGGAATTCGGGCCTGGTTCTCGGGGTAATCGAAGCCATAGCCCCGCAGGGGCAGCATTCCCCAGATTTTTCGATCGAACTCGTACAGCGTGCGCTGTTGCTGCATGATCTCGTGGTTTGCCGGGAGCCTGCCTGACAGGGCCACTTCGAGGGTTTCCCGTCGGATGGCGCTGTAGTTCTCCAGCAGCTCGCGGTGCTCGGGGAAGTGTTGATCGGGGTTGACGACGGCTGGATTCTTCAGCGATCGCTCGTAGCACCAGCGGGCGATCTCGCGCCAGAAGCGGTAGTTCCATGGCCCCCAGCGAACGATTCGTTGGACGAGTGTTCTCGGTTGGCGTTTGCCTTTCGGCTCGCGTTTGCGTTCAGCTGGAGGGCTGGTGACCATCACCTGCGACTCTTGTCGAAAGAGCTTTGCATGGCTGCGCCCATCACGGTTCTTGCAGCATCGATCGCAGGCATCTCCAGCCGCGACGCAGAGTTGTGCTCCAGTCATCCTCCTTGCGTCGAATCAGACGGGTCATGGGGTAGAGCGGTGTTCGATCGCCCTCGTCTGGCCAGTTGGTGATGCTGCCGTTGTCGAGAATCACCACACAGGGCACACCCAATGCACCGGCCAGGTGAGCGGTCGTGTTGCTGATGGTGAGAACGCCGCGCAGTCCACTGATCTGACGGGCGAAACCATCCAGATCCACCATCTGGTCAATCGGTTTTGAGCTGCGGATTCGTTGGCCGCTCAGCTCGCGCAACGCCGTGATTCCCGCAGGCTTCTCCAGATACTGCAGGGACTGAATCGGTTGGCGGATGGCTTGCAGGACCGGGACCCAATCCTTCAGGGCGGGGAGTGTTTTGTTCCTTGACTTGGAAAACCAGCTGATGCCGATCCCCCGTCCTCCCGTTGCGTTGACGCGTTCGGGGGCAACCAAGGGCTGGAAGGTGTCACTCAGCTGTCCCTCGTTGGCGCCGAACCACAATCCCAGGCGTTCCTGTGCCGCCATGTGCGTGATCAAGTCCAGTGGCGCAGCATCATTGGGATCACAGCAGACGATACCGGGCATGCTGCGTTCCAGCAGCGGTGCCAGGCGTGGTTCCACCAGGGCGCAGACATGGTCAACGTTGCGCTGGAGCGATCCGATAAAACGCAGCACCCTCAGCTCATCACCGAGATCCCGGGATCGCGGCAGCACGAGAACGCCCTGGTGTTCTGCATGGGATGATCTCGGCCCGTTCCATAACGGCAGGCTGTAAGGACTGCGCGCTTCAACGGAGGTGGCCAGAACATCCCAGGCCTCCCTGTAGCAGCGGGCTCGCTCAAAGCGATTGCCGACGTACCGAAGTTGTGTCCAGTTCTGCTCGGCAATGGTTGTGCGGGCCTTCGCGGCGATGTTGTCTCGGATCGCCTCGTCCATCGACATCACGGGGGTGAATCACCTTACGGAGCCCCAAAACAACAAAAAGCCCCCTCCGAGGAGGGGGCTTTCCGGTTCAGCTGAGCTGAGCCGTTGTTTGGACTTCAGCCTCAGCCGATGGCGGGAGCTTGCAGAGCCACAGGAGTGGACTCAGCAGCAGCCAGGTCGAGGGGGAAGTTGTGAGCGTTGCGCTCGTGCAT
>JBGKDR010000046.1:0-2951 GCA_042954225.1 Parasynechococcus sp. | reverse complement strand
TGCTCCGTTCTCAATCAGTTTTCGACTTATTGCAATCAGTTCATCCGGTGTTTCCGGCGCCGCGTCCATCAGGTCCGTCCGCCAGTACAGAAGTCCGACGTCGGCATTGAACGGCCAGCGATAGAGCTGATCGGCGTAGCGATTGCCTTCCCGGGCGCCGCGGATCAGGCTCTGTTCATCGTCAGCGTCAAAGAAGCCACCCAAGGGCTCCAACCATTGGGCGGCGGCGTACTTGGGAAGCCAGGTGACATCGATCAGCAGGGCGTCGTAGGGGGGATCGCCAAGCAGCAGGCTGCTGATGGCGAGGTCTGACATCGTTTCGGTGTCGCGCGGTCCGCTGCTCACCTGGAGATGAATGCGACCCTGATGCGCACGATTGAATTCCCTTACCAAGGCCGCGGTGGCGTCAGCGAAGGGAGCTGGCATCAGGATGTTGACCTGCTCAGCCCGGCTGTTGACCGACCATGCCAAGGACGCTGTGGTGAGTAGCGCCACAACCAACAGGGCCAGCCACCTCCGCAGGGGGCGAGTCATGCCGGCGCTGTTTCAGGGAAACCGTTGAGTTGTTCGTCGGCCCAGTCCTTGACGGTGTACGCCTCGACGGCATTGGTCATGCGCAGCATGCGTTCCCGTTGTTCGTCGGGATCCATGGCCAGGGCCTGCTCGATCGCTTCATCCATGCGGCGGTTCGAGTAGGGGTTGGTCAGCACCGCACCATCCAGCACAACGGAGGCTCCGGTGAACTCCGAAAGCACCAGAACACCGCCACGATTCCGCCGTGCAGCGGCGTACTCCTTGGCGACCAGGTTCAAGCCATCACGCAGGGGGGTGATCCAGCAGACATCGGCCTGGCAGAACCAGGCAATCATTTCTTCGTAGGGAATCCGCCGGGTTGAAAAGCGAATCGGCACCCAATCGATCTGACTGAAGCGTCCATTGATTCGACCAGCCATCTCTTCGATCGATCGCTGGGTGTCCTCGTAAATCTTCATGCCACTGGCCGCGGCTACGCAGGCCAGCATCAAGACCACTTCTCCATGCAGATCCTTGCGTCGCTCCAACAGACGCTCGAAGGCAAGAAGAAGCTCTTCGTTGCCTTTGGTGTAATCAACGCGACTGGCCGAAAGGATCAGTTTTCGACCCTTTTTGGTGTCCTGAACAATCAGCTCGCCATAGCTTTCAACATCAGAACTCCAGGACAGTTCCTGAATGACATCGGGGGAGGTGCCGACCGGTGAACTCAGCAACTGAATCCGTCGGCCACCATGTTCCAGCCATTGGGTGACACTTGATTCGGACAGCGCCGTTCCCACTGTGATGAATTTGGGGTCGACAGGTTGTTTCGGGCCCCGTCGTGCACCGATCAGGGTGTTGGCAGCACGAGCAAAATTCTCGGTGTAGCGGGGAATGTGGAAGCCAACAACGTCGCAGCAGAGCAGACTTTCGAGGATCTGCTCCCTCCAGGGAAGAATCGCGAGGACGTCGTTTCCAGGAAAGGGTGTGTGGTGGAAAAAGGCGATCTTTAGATCAGGACGTTTCTCTCGGATGTATCCCGGGGCCAACCACAGGTTGTAATCGTGGACCCAGACGGTGGCGCCTGGGGCAGCCTCGTGGCACGCGGCCTCAGCGAAGCGTCGATTGACATCTTCGAAGATTCCCCAGTCAGCGTTGTTGACATTGAAATAGGTGGGAAACGTGTGAAGAATCGGCCAGAAACACTCTTTTGATGTGACGTGATAAAAACTCGAAATCTGAGTGTCATTCAGAGGGATTCTGCGCAGCGTGAATGGCGCAGGGTCTTCCATCGCGATGGTTTCATCTTCCGACTGGTCCAGTTCCTCGACCCGTCTCCAGGCAATCCAGGTGCCGTTCTCGCTGGAACGAAACAGGTTGCGAAGGGTTGGAATGATGCCGTTCGGGCTTTTCTGGTCGATCCAGATCCGTTTCCCCGTCTTGTCTTTCCCTTCGTCGAATGGCGTCCGGTGGTACAGGATGATGAATTTGCTCTGACCCTCTCCAACCACCGTCAAGTGCGCCCGCTTGCAATCTGACCCACCCTTCACGACTGGGCAGGATTTGTCAAACCGCTCGGGCTTGCTGCTGGTTGATCAATTCATCGAGGACCTCCTGGGCATGACCGCTTGGCCGTACGGCTACCCATCGTTTTTGCAGCTTTCCGTCGGGATCGATCAGAAAGGTGTGACGCAGGGAATAGGGAGCCATCCAGGATCCGTAGGCTTTGCTCACCGTGCCGTCGGGGTCGGAGAGGAGCGGAAAATCAAGTCCTTCGCTGGAGCAGAACGATGCATGGTCATCAACGCTGTCAGCACTGATGCCCACCACCGCGGCACCCAGCTCGCGGTAGCGATCGAGAAGTTTGGCGAATCCACGGGCTTCGATCGTGCAGCCGCCCGTGAAATCCCGGGGATAGAAGTAGGCGACCAGCCACTGACCGCGGAAATCGGTCAGGGTCCAGCGTTGCTTGTCGGATTCGAGTTGACTCGACCCCTCAAGCGTGAAGTCGGGAGCATCGACGCCTTCTTCCAAAACAACACCCCCGAGGGCTTGAGCCCGCGGGGGTGTGACGGATAGGGCGGCGAGAAGGAGTCCGGTTTTCAGGAACAGATCACGCCGTCGCAAGATCCCAGGATCAGAGTTTGGCCAGGTTAATGCCGAGGGACTTGGCATAGGCGCCCAGGCCCTTCTTCTGGATGGTCTTCAGCGCACGGGTGGTGACACGCAGGTTCACCCAGCGCTTGCCCTCAGCCCACCAGAGACGGCGCTGCTGCAGGTTGGCCTGCTGCAGCTTCTTGGTGCGGATGTGGGAATGGCTCACGGCCATGCCGTTGTTGGCGCGAGTACCGGTGAGCTGACACACCCGAGACATGATGGCGTCCTGAAGAGTTGACGTTGTTTGGAACTGTCAAGCAGCTCCAAACAATGATCTTATC
>JBGKDR010000045.1:0-1565 GCA_042954225.1 Parasynechococcus sp. | reverse complement strand
GTCTGAACCGCCAGCGGCTTGCCGTCGTTCACGATCAGTCCGATCCGGGGCACTGACCGCTGTCGCTGAGGGCTTGATCAGCTTATGGGAGTCAGAACTGTTCGAGGAAGCGCAGATCGCTTGTGTAAAGACGGCGGATGTCGTCAATGCCGTGGCGCACCATGCAGAAGCGCTCCACCCCCAGGCCTGCGGCGAAACCGCTGTAGCGCTCGGGATCGAGACCCAGCCCCTCGAGCACGGCCGGATCGACCATCCCGCATCCCATCACCTCCAGCCAGCGGCCACGCCACTGCACATCCACCTCCGCTGACGGCTCCGTAAACGGGAAGTAGCTGGCCCGGAAGCGCACCGGCAGATCCCCGAAGAAGGCCTTCAGGAAGGCCATCACCGTGCCGCGCAGGTGGCTGAAGTCGAGCCCTTCATCAATCGCCAGCACTTCCACCTGGTGGAACACCGGTGAGTGGGTGGCATCAACAGCATCACGGCGATAGACACGCCCCGGAGCCACGATCCGGACCGGTGGCGGGTTCTGCTCCAGATGGCGGATCTGAACCGGGGAGGTGTGGGTACGCAGCAGCAGATCCTTCTGCAGGTAGAAGGTGTCCTGCATATCCCGAGCCGGGTGGTCTTCGGGAATGTTCAGGGCGGTGAAGTTGTAGTGGTCCTGCTCCACCTCCGGTCCTTCGGCAACGCTGTAGCCCAGACCAAGGAAGAGGTCGACAATCTCCTCGGTGGTGGTGATCAGTGGATGGCGGTGCCCCATGGGAATTCCTGAGGCAGGTGCGGTCACATCAAGACGCTCCCGCGCGATCCGTTCCGCCATGGCCGCCTGTTTCACCGCCTGAAGGCGATCAGCCAGCAGGGTCTGCACCTGGGTCTTGAGCACGTTGGCCCTCTGGCCGACCACCGGTCGATCGGAACCGGGGAGTTTGCCCATCGCCCCCAGAACTCCCGAGAGCTTGCCTTTCTTGCCCAGCAGGCCAACGCGAAGTTGTTCGAGGGCCTGGGCATCCACCGCATCAGCGATGTCCGCTGCTGCCTGCTGCTCGAGGGCATCGAGCTGTTCGGTGAGCTGCTGCAGGGTGACTGTGGCGCTCACGGACTCGGTGCGATGGCAGCTGACTGTAAGCAGCCGTCCCGCTTAGGTTCCCATCACCCAACCATGAGGCCATGGCTCCCCTGCGGATCGTGATCAGCAATGACGACGGGGTGTTCGCTGATGGGATCCGAACCCTGGCTGCAACGGCCGCTGCCCGAGGCCATGACGTCACCGTCGTCTGCCCGGATCAGGAGCGTTCCGCCACGGGGCACGGCCTCACCCTGCAAACCCCCATCCGCGCCGAACGGGCGGATGAGTTGTTTGTCCCAGGCGTGAAGGCCTGGGCCTGCAGCGGCACACCAGCTGACTGCATGAAACTGGCCCTCAACGAATTACTGCCGGAACCTCCGGACCTGGTGTTATCAGGCATCAACCATGGGCCGAACCTGGGCACCGATGTCTTCTGCTCAGGCACGGTGGCAGCAGCCATGGAGGGCACTCTGGAAGGACTTCCCGCCTTGGCCGT
>JBGKDR010000044.1:0-1302 GCA_042954225.1 Parasynechococcus sp. | reverse complement strand
TCCAGGCAATGCGCTCAGTTTTGCTCGAGTTTCTTGACGATGACAGCCATTGCAACCAAAGAGCCACCCAACGCGATCAACAGAGCAATGGTCATGGCCGGATCAAAAACAAGTCACGCAGCGACAGGGTCGCATCTGCCACGAGAAACCACCAGAGGGGCGAACTGCCGCCACAATCATCACAACGGTGAGCCCTGTGTCCGTGCGTGATCCATTCATCTGGACATGGAATCAGGAGTCCCTTGGTTTTCTTCCTCAACGGGCGCTCTGGCGAGAGGATGGACGGGTGTTGATGGTGGCTGATCTCCACCTAGGCAAAGCGGAAAGCTTCCAGGTCCAGGGCATCCCCATCCCGAGTGATGGCGATGCAGGAACCTTGAATCCCCTGCTGGCGCTGTGCCACCACTGGAACCCCACGAGACTCGTCATCCTCGGGGATCTGATCCACTCACGGCTTGGCCTGACCCAACACCTGCGCGATGTTTTGAGAGCGTTGCCGGACCTGATCGATGCAGAGGTCGATTGGATCGGTGGCAATCACGACAGAAGCAGCGTGATTGAAGGCCTGCCCCAGCAGAGATCCCAACGTCTTGGACGGTTGTGGCTCAGCCATGAACCAGAGCGGCCGCCCCAGGACGACGGAGTTCTGCTCAACATCTGCGGACATGTGCATCCCATGGGTCGCATCCACGGCGGTGGTGATCAGCTGCGCTTGCCCTGCTTCGTCTTTCAACCCGATCATGACCGTCTGATCATTCCTGCCTTTGGGGAGTTGACGGGAGGCCATGACTGCGACCACCGTGACCCTCAGTGGCTGGTGGCAGACGGCACCATCGTTCCTTGGCTAAGTCCCTCCCACCCAAGCCGCCGCGGAGCCGTCGTGTGAGCAAACCAGTCGCCAAGCAACGGGCCTGGTGGAGGCGTAAGCGCCTCTGGCTGCTGTCGAGTCCCTTTCTGGTCCTTTTCACACTGATCGCTCTGGCGCCAAGCGTTCCAGAGGTCGACGATCGCGAGCAGGAACTGCAGGCTCTGCGCCGATCGCCAGACGCCAATCAATCGCCATTCGACTACATCCCCGACGACGAGGTCTACGCCCTCGAACTGGATCCGCGCAAAGTGCGCTTCGATCTACTTGAGGGCTGGGACCGCGAACAGGACGCTTTTGAAGACAGCGCGGCCTATGCCTTCGTCTCAGGCCCGATGTACGAGCGGCACATCGACATCGGCGGACAGGAAATCACCGTTCCACTGGGTGATCTGAAGTTCGGCTCCAGAATCTGGAAGGGTCGCAACAGAACAGCA
>JBGKDR010000043.1:0-2088 GCA_042954225.1 Parasynechococcus sp. | reverse complement strand
GATGCCGCCAAGATCAAGGAGCTGGAGGAAACCGGCACTCGCTTCGCCAGGCAGCTGGTTCAGTCGCAGCGACGGGCCCAACGCCGCAGCGCCGGCGGGCTGAGCGAAAGCCGCAGCGATCCCGCTGTGCTGGCCCTCGGCCGGGTGATCGGATCCCTCTGTGTGCTGACCACCCGCAAAGGGGATCTCAGTGGAGCCATGGTGGCCAGCTGGGTGAGCCAGGCCAGCTTCACCCCGCCGGGCATCACGGTGGCCGTGGCCAAGGACCGCGCCGTCGAAGCCCTGCTGCACACGGGCGACTGCTTCGCGCTCAACGTCCTGGCCGAAGGCCGTGAATCTGAGCTGATGAAACAGTTCCTGCAACCATTCGATCCTGGAGCAGACCGCTTTGCGGGCCTGACCCTTGAGCAAAGCCCAGCGGATCAGCCCCTGCTGCCCCAGGCCCTCGCCTGGCTGGAGGGCCAGGTGAAACAACGCATGGAATGCGGAGATCACTGGTTGATCTACGCGGAAGTCAGCCATGGCGGTGTGTTCGACCCCGAAGGCACCACGGCGGTGCACCAGCGCCGCAGCGGAGCCAACTATTGAGCCGCACGACCGCTAACTCATACTCACTATGAGTTAGCGGTAGATTGGGTGGATCCCAGACGTGCTCCGATGGATCTCTCGACGCCCTCCACACTGGCCAACCTCGAAGCCGCCTTCGGCGGAGAGAGCATGGCCAACCGCAAATACCTGTTCTTTGCCGACGTCGCCAAACGCCTCGGCCATCCCGAACTTGCCAAGCTGTTCCGCGACACCGCGGCCCAGGAAACCGAGCACGCCTTCGCCCACTTCCGGCTGCTGCATCCCGAGCTCGTCGTCAGCGACCCAGCAGGCCTCAGCGATGACGAGAAGCAGACGATGCTGCGCCGCTGCCTGGAACTGGCGATTGAAGGTGAAACCTACGAATTCACCACGATGTATCCCGAATTCGCTGCTCAGGCCCGTAACGACCGAGATCACGGTGCCGAAACAGAGTTTGCCGAGCAGACCCGCGAATCAGAGGAGCATGCCGGCGTCTTCCGCACCGCCGCCAAAAATTTCGGGCTGCTGAGCCCGATCGAAGAGCACCATGCGAAGCGCTACGGGGTTGCTCTCGAGGCTTTGCAAGGCAACGGCCAAGCTGGCGAATCCGATCAAGCCGTCGCAGGCCTCTGGATCTGCAAGGTGTGCTCGATGATCTACGACCCAACCCAGGGAGATCCTGACTCGGGGATTGCAGCGGGCACGCCGTTCGAGGCCATCCCCGATGACTGGCATTGCCCCATCTGCGGTGCACGCAAAGCCAGCTTTGTGCCCTACCGCGAGGCCGAACTCAAAGCAGCCTGAGGCGCAGGCCTCAGTGGAAGAGGACGACGATGCAGAAGGCCAGGGCAAAGCCCAGACCACCGAGGAGGCTCACACTGTCGTGGGTTTCCTCATAGGCCTCTGGAATCACGGTCTGCAAGGTCATGGCCAGCACACCGCCTCCAGCGAAGGCAGTGACCATGGCCTTGAGCATCGCTGGAGCGGTCGCCATCAGGGAATGGGCCAAGCCCGCCGCGACAACACAGAGCAGCACCACGATCGACCAGATCGAGAAGATCCGTTTGAGCGACAAGCCTGACCGGCGGAGACCGGCGCCACTGGCCAGGCCCTCGGGGATGTTGGCAATCGCCACAGCAATCACCACCGAGATGCTGATCAGTGGATTCTCAAGCAGCGCAATCCCGATGCTGATCGATTCCGGAATGCCATCGAGGGCGGCGCCAAACACGAGCGCCATGGCTGTGGCTTTTTCCTTCTGCTTGGCGGGATCCATGGTGGACAAACCACCACACGCGGCTGAGCAGCGACGCTTGATCCCCTTCTGGGCCAGGCGACGGTTCATCAACACGTAGCTCATCAAGCCGAGGAAGAAACCGATCAACGCCGCCACGATCCCGCCGAGATCGAGCGCGACCTGCATCAGATCGAAGCAGAGCAACGAGATCAACAGGCCGCAACTGAAGGCGAGAAACACAGCCGTGAGCTGCTTGGTCGGCTGATACACAGCGCCCAGACAGG
>JBGKDR010000042.1:0-1329 GCA_042954225.1 Parasynechococcus sp. | reverse complement strand
CAGTCCGTCCGCTCTCAGTCCATAAATGATGCGAACGTCGGCCAATTTCATTTCTCCATACACACCCACATAGGAAGCCGGTGCGACCTGTGTCGTGTTGGTGAAGGCATGGAGACCACCGATGAAGACCCTCAGACGATCAGACAGGTCTGGGGTTAGGGCTCCATAGCCAAACTCCAACGCACCCTCCGACGTAATGCCGAGCCAGGCCCTTCCCGCGGCGGCGGCTCTGTTTCCAGCGGAAAAGAGGCCATTGGCCATCAGCAGATCACCATGGAGACGCATCTGCAAATCTCCATTGCCGGGAGCACGGGCAAAGGTGGGCCCCGAGCTGAACGCCAGTGCCTCGAGATCAGCGTTGGCGTCCATCTCGCGGTTCCACCCGCCAAAGAATTCGACCGTGACCCAACGCGGATCAATCACGGCACTCGTGTAACCGATCGGAATGGCCGTGCCGTCAGGGCGCTCAACCGACAGCACTTGATCCTGTTGGAGTTGTACCAGCTGGTCCCTGGATGGAGGGGGAGGTTCCGGCTCCCGCACCAGTGCCGGCAGCAACATCGGCAAGGACGGCGTAGCGCTGGGCGGTGTGCTCATCCACCAGGCCACACCGGCCCCGAGCAGACCTGAAATCAAGCCAAGGCTGATCAGGGGGAGGGTCCGCACCACACCGTCATGAAGCAAACGCAGTGTGTGGAGAGATCCCAACCGGCGCAAGGGGCCTGCGCGCACCCGGGCATCAACGACGAGAATCCAAGACGCTGGACGCTGTGGGCTTTGACGATGAACCTGACCGCGTTTCCGACCGTGACACGGTCAACGCTCACCACGCTTCAGGTGAACCTCGGCTATCGCTGCAATCAAAGCTGTGCCCATTGCCACGTGAATGCGGGCCCCACACGCACGGAAATGATGGCGGAGGAGCTGGTCGATCTGATCCCAAGCGTCCTGCATCGCCAGGGATTGCAATGCCTCGATCTCACCGGAGGGGCCCCCGAGCTTCACCCCGGCTTCCGGCGACTGGTGACCCGTGCCCGCGACGCCGGAGTCACGGTGATCGACCGCTGCAATCTCACCATCCTCAATGAACCAGGGCATGAGGACCTCGCCGCATTTCTTGCCAGCCATGGCGTGACCGTGATCGCGTCGCTTCCCTGCTACAGCAAGGACAATGTCGATCGGCAGCGCGGTGATGGCGTCTACGAGCGCAGCCTCGATGGATTGAGACAACTCAATGCACTGGGGTATGGCAGCGGCGATCCCGATCGCAGTCTCAACCTCGTCTACAACCCGCTTGGCCCATCACTGCCACCAGCACAAGCCGCCCTG
>JBGKDR010000041.1:0-8150 GCA_042954225.1 Parasynechococcus sp. | reverse complement strand
GTTTTTGGGTCTGAATATTGTCTCAGCGCCAGACGATGCGCACGCGATTCGGGGCAATCCATTGGTCCTGCTCGCCGATCAGTCGCTGCTCTCCTCCGATGGTGAACAGACGATCAAAGCGCTGCTGAAGTGTCTGAAGCTTGGCGGATTCCACATCCACAACCGCAGCAATCTCGCCGTGGCGGTCAAGCCGTTCCTGATAAGCCCCTGACAGACGCAGCAGGCTGACACCACCGAGCAGAACAAGGCCCAGCTTGGCCATCAGAGCCAGCAGGCTGCATTGAAGTTCCCTCTTGTCAGCCTGTCTCTGGATGGCAGCCGCGAGGGTGGCGGCATCCACAGGTGATGGATGGCTGGGTCTGGCCGCCGATGCAGTCAAGGGGAACACACAAGTACCCGCTTGTAACGCAACGAACCAGACCCGCCAAGACCTTCAGTGGGAACTGATGATCAAGCGCGATACAGGCTGACGCAGAGGCGGACGGCCAGAACACCAGCATGGGCAGCCACCACGAGGGCGATATAGATCTCAGCCTGGGTCAGGGCGCTGGCCATGGTGTCAATGCAATCAAGCGACTCCATTCTTCTCCATGGGTCGGGTGAGAGGCCATCATTCGCAAAGGCCTGTCACACCAGCCCATGGATCCGGTTCTGATCAACCGTGATGACATCAAGACCCTGGATCTCCGCCCGCTGGCGAGCTGGAGCGAGCGTCCCCTTGCCACAACCCTGCGGGCCGGCCCGGTGCTGGAGCTGCAGTTCGACTGGCCCAGGGATGACAACGATCCCCGGGAACTGGCGGAATGCCCCGAGCCACGACTCTGGGCCCTGCGGGCCGATGCCCGTCTGCCCTGGCTGCCACTGATTCTTGAGCGCGACAACGGCAGCCTGATCCGCCATGTGGCGATGGTGGTGCCCCACAGCTTCAGCCGAAGCGAAGGCCTGCGCTTTGATCCCCAGGCCCTCGAACTCTGGATCACCCATCGAATGATGGTGCTAGACGATCTCTGCCAGCGTGAACTGGGCAGCGCCATGCGCAACAACCTCAGTCAGGTGGCGGCTTCCCTGGGCTACGAGCTGGACCACCGCTTCTGGGACCTGCTCGATTGATCAACCCAGCCAGAGGTGAATGGCCCGCCGGCAGCTGTCGATGGCCAGGACGATGGCCAGTCCCCGCAGCAGCCTGACCAGCAACGTGGCATCGAATTGATCCAGACGGCTGGAGGTCCACCATGCCGCCAGGGCCGCCACCGACCCGAGCATCAATCCCATCCAGGGGAGACCACGTCCCTCGTGGACAAACTGCAGCGATGCAGCACTGGCGGAGCACAACACGGCCAACGTGCTGAGCCGCACAGCCAGATGAATGGGCATGCCCAGGGGACCGGCCATCAACGGAACCATCACCAGGCCTCCGCCCAGACCCAGCATTCCCGCCGACCATCCGGCAATGCAGCCCACCCCCGCCAGCAGGGGAGCTGACACCGACGGCTCACTCTCCTCGGCATCCGATGGCTCGCGGGCGCGCACGGCCAGGGCGAGCACGATGTACATCAGGGTCTGCATGGCCAGGAGCGACCATTCAGGAACGATGCCTGCCAATCCTCCGAAGACGATCGCGGACGCAAAGGCCGAGAGACCGATCGCCAGACCCGCCCTGACCGGCAGATGACCGGCCCGCAGATGGGTGATCGTCCCCGCCATCGCTGTGGGAACAATGGCGAAGCTGCTGGTAGCCAGGGCCTGGGATGCGGGGAGATCCAGCCACAGCAGGAGAGGCGCAAAGATCAGTCCACCACCGATGCCCAGCAGACCGGCCAAACTCCCAGCCAGGAGCCCCAGACCGATCAGCAATGGGACATCCCACCACGGCAGCACAGCGTCATGACGCATCGGCCTCCAGCATGACGAGCCCACGGCGACAGGGGCGCATCTACGACGGACTTCGCGCAGATGGTCACACTCAGATGGCCCTGGATTGCCATCTGCTCGACACGGTTCGGGATGGACCCGCTGTGCGCTTCTACCGATGGGACGGGCCATGGCTGTCCCTCGGCCGTCATCAACGCAACATTCCCCAGCACTGGCAGGCCCTGGCCGACGCAGGGGAGCTCTCGATGGTGCGGCGACCCAGCGGGGGCGACGCCGTTCTTCATGACGGAGGACTCACCTACGCCCTGGTCTGGCCGGATGCTCCCCGTCAACGTCACCAGGCCTACCAGCAGGCCTGCCAGTGGCTGATCGACGGATTCGCGAGCCTGGGCTGCCGGTTGGGCTTCGGGCAGCAACCAGCCGTCGTTGGAGCAGACAACTGCTTTGCGCGCTCCACGGCAGCGGATCTTGTCGATGACCGCGGCGAGAAACGCATCGGCAGCGCCCAACGCTGGAGCCAGGGTCGACTGCTTCAGCACGGTGAAATCCTGCTCGACCCCCCTGCTGCGCTCTGGACAGCGGTGTTTGGCAGCGACGCTCCCGCGCCCGCTGATCCGAGGATTCCGAGAGACAACCTGGAGGACCATCTGATCGCGGCCCTTCAGCTCCAGTGGGATCAGACGGACTGGCGCCACGAGCGCCTACCGACTCCCTGAATCCAGTCACCACTCAAGGCGTTGGCTGCGACTGCTCCTTCTGACGCTTGGCCTGCATGGAATCCACCAGCTGAGGCAGCATCACCAGTCCAAGGGGATAGGCGTTCTGCTTCCTGGCCGCCTCCAGCATCGGAGGCGGCAGACGAACCCCGAGACGTCCAAGCACCGCTTCGGAAAGGTCCATGCGATCAATGGTTCCTGACGGGAGACCCGCTGGACTGAAGACCAGCAGACGGCCCTTGGGGGCTTTCTCCAAAGCCTGGACGGCCTTCCAGAGCGGTTCCGAGTCCTTGATTGAGGCGAGATCCTCCAATGGCAGAAGATGGTCCTCCAGACGCTGGGAATCCCAGTTCTGGACTGGGAGATCCCGCAGCGCGCGATCGTCGACCCAACCGATCCAACGACCCGCACGGGTGATCAGCACCCAATCCGCTCCGCGCTGGTCATCCTCAGACTGAAGACGCAGCTGACTCAGCCGCCGAAGGGTCTGGTGGGACTCCAGAACGCGGAAGCGGCGCCCTGCCGCTTCGGACACCTTCAGATCATCCAGAACCTTCTCCAGAACCATCATCTGGGACTGGCCCCGGTTGGCATTAAGACCGAACCAGCCGAGCATCATCAGCCAAAGCCCTGATGCGTTGCGGTTGAACACCAGCACCACCACGCCGTAGAACAGCGCCGTCATTGCCAGGGCCCGGCCGGATGCCGTGGCCACCTGAACACCTTTCTCGCGGCTGCCGGTCAACCGCCAGATCACAGCCTTGAGGATCAGACCGCCATCCAGCGGTAAACCTGGCAACAGATTGAACAGGGCGAGCATCAGGTTGAGCACGCCGAGCTGAACCAGGACAAAGCCCAGAACAGGGCTGAATCCCTGGCCAAACGGAAACGCCGCCCAGAGACCGAGGGCAAGCAACAGGCTGACCAAGGGACCTGCCGCGGCCACACGAAGCGAGCCCATGGCGGTGTTGCAGTCCTGGTCGACCCGAGCCACACCGCCCATCAGAAACAGCGTGATGCTGCGCACCTTGACCCCTTCCCGCAGGGCCACCAGCGCATGGCCGAGCTCATGCAGCAGAACAGAGACAAACAGCAGCAGGGAGGTACTCAGCGCGACCAGCCAGGGGATCCAGGCCGGGGCCTGGGCCAGGCTTTCGACCAGAGCGGGGGCCGTGTCCGTGGTGACGCGCTCCTGGAACAGAACGGTCGTGATCGCCACGATCGCGAACCAACTGGGATGAATGCGCAGAGGAATCCCTCTGATCTTGATGAGCTCCCAGCCTTCCCCCACCACATCTCTGCGTCAGATTGGATCCTAGAAAGACTTGATGGGCGCGTCTTTGGGCAAAAACCGATCCTGGCCACCCGCTCTGAAAATCTGTGGTCTCAAGGATCCGGACCAAGCTCTCGCCATCGCGGCCCTTGGGGTTCAAGCCATCGGCGTCATTGGTGTCCCAGACACCCCGCGTTATCTCGATGAGGGCAGCCGTCGCGAGCTGTTCCAGCGGCTGGAACAGCAGCACCCGGCGCTGCTGCGCGTCTGGGTGATCGCCAACCTTGACAACGACAGCATTGATGCCGCACTCAGCGGAGCTGGAACGCCGAACGTGATTCAGCTGCACGGCAGCGAGTCGCTGGACACCTTGGCCACTCTCAAGCGGAACCACCCCGACAGGCAGTGGTGGAAGGCATTGCGGGTCCGCAACGACAACGACCTACAAGGGGTGCAGGATGTGGCGACCCTGGCCGATGCCGTTCTGCTGGATGCCTGGTCACCGGACCAGCTGGGCGGCACCGGACATCGGCTGCCACTCGAGTTGGTGGAAGCCCTGAGCCTGCCCTGCCCCTGGTGGCTCGCAGGCGGAGTCAGCGCAGAGTGGATTCCAACCCTGCTGGATCAAGCCAAGCCCGATGGCCTGGATGCATCCAGCAGGCTGGAGATCAGCCCCGGCAACAAGGACCTGACCAAGGTGGAAGCCCTGGTTCAGGCCGTTCGCGGGTTCAAGTGCTGAGGAGAGCTTCCTGCTGGCGCACGAGTTCGAAGAATTCCTGCTTGAGGCTCGGATCGTGGCGGAAATCACCACGCACCACCGAGTTCACCATGCTGGTCTGAGGCTCCTTCACCCCACGCCATTTCATGCAGTAGTGCTGCGCCTTGATGATGATGCCGAGGCCCTGGGGCTCACAAAGCTTCTCGATTTCATCCGCCAGGATCATCACGGCCTCTTCCTGGATGTGAGGACGTGAGAAGACCCAGTCGGCCACGCGAGTGAACTTGGACAGACCGATCACCCGAGCTCCCGGCTTGATCCCGATCCAGCAGTTGCCCATGATCGGCACCAGGTGGTGGGAGCAGGCGGAACGGACCGTGATCGGACCCACGGTGTAGATCTCATCCAGCTGCTTGACGTTGGGGAAGCTGGCCACCTTCGGTTGGCGGTGGTAACGCCCCTTGAAGACCTCGTGGAGGTACATCCGAGCGACACGCTCGGCCGTTTCATGCGTGTTGTGGTCGTTATCGATATCGATCACCAGCGTGCGCAGGAGATCACGCACCTTGTCCGCCACCTCCTGTTCCAGCCGGACCAGATCACCGGGCTGGAGATGGTCGGCAATGTTGTCATTGGCCAGGAAGGAGGCTCCTGCCTGCTTCAGACGCTCACGAATGGCGTCGGACACGGTGGCCGGGAGCTGGCTGCCGTTGCCGTTGGTTGCAGCGCCGTCGTTAACGAAAGGGACTGTGGACGTCATAGAGAGTCGGTTCAGAAGGCGCCGCCAGACGGCATAAGGGTCAGATCCTCGATCACCTGATTGGTGGGTTGCTCAGCAAGATGCACCAATGCATCCGCCGCCTGATCGACGGAGAGCATGGCACGACGATCGAAGTCGCTTTGTACGGTTTCCGCATCCCACAGTGATGTATCGACGGCACCCAAGGTGAGGGTGCAGGCGCGGATTCCCTGGGAACGCTCCTCCTCCGCCAGGCAGCGGGTGAAGCTGGCCAGGGCTGCTTTGCTGATGCAATAAGCCCCCCACTGGGGGAAGGCGTTGTTGGCCGCGTGGCTGCTGACATTGATCACGAGCCCGCCAGCGGCACGCATGGCAGGGACCACAACGGAACACACCTGCAGAACGCTGGTGAGATTGAGTTGGATCAGCCAGTTCCAGCGCTCCAGTGGCATGGACACCAAGTCGCCGGTGTAGGCGGCACCTGCGTTATTGATCAGCAGCTGAGGAGGTTGATGGCTCTTCAGCAACGTCTCAAGGGTCGGCGTGATCGTCGCCTGATCGGTGAGGTCGAGGGCAGCCACACCAACAGTGCTGCCAAGGGAGCGCAGATCGGCTGCCAAGGCATCGAGTGCATCCTTGGACCGCGCAACCAACAGAAGGTCCCAACCCTTTCGGGCCAACTTTTCTGCGGTTCGCCGGCCAAGGCCACGACTAGCACCAGTGATCAGAGCTGTCGGCAAGCGTTGTTTGCAAACCGTTGCACTTTACGCGGCTTGCTTCATGGGCTGCGATGCATCATCGAGGACCCGCCCGAGCGCACGGAATTTGCGGTAGCGCGCGTCACGCAGCTCTGTCTCTGACAACGCCGAAAGCTCGGTGAGATGACGCTCGATCGCCGCACGAAGGGTCTGGCCCGCCTCAATCGGCGCCCAGTTGTTGCCTCCAGCGGGTTCGGGAAGCACCTCGTCCACAACACCGAGGTCCAACAGATCAGGGCCGGTGATTTTCAGAGCGGCGGCGGCCTCGGGAGCTTTGGCAGCATCACGCCACAGGATCGAGGCACAGGCTTCCGGACTGGCCACGGTGTAAACGCTGTGCTCGAACATCAGCAGGCGATCCGCCACGCCGATCCCCAGGGCCCCACCGGATCCACCCTCCCCAATCACAGTGGCGATCACAGGCACCCGCAAGCGGAACATTTCCCGGAGGTTGACGGCAATCGCCTCGCCCTGACCCTGCTCTTCAGCCTGAAGACCGGCATAGGCACCCGGGGTGTCGATGAAGCTGAGAATGGGCAGGCGGAACCGGTCCGCATGGTCCATCAGGCGCATGGCTTTGCGGTAGCCGCCCGGAGTGGCCATGCCGAAATTTCTGGCAACGTTCTCCTTGGTGTCGCGTCCCTTCTGATGGCCGATGACCATGACGGGGCGATCGCCAAGGCGCCCAACACCCCCGATCAGAGCCTGATCATCGTTGCCCCGTCGATCCCCGTGAAGTTCAATCCAGTCGTCGCAGAACATCTGGATGTAATCCAGGGTGCTGGGCCGATGGGGATGGCGGGCCACCTGGATTTTCTGGGCAGGTGTTAAGGCTCCGAAGATCTCCTGACGCCGGCGGGCGGCAAGGCTCTCCAACTGATGCAACTGCTGACTGACATCCACCTCGGAGTCCCTAGCCAACTGGCGGATGTGTTCAATCTGCTGCTCCAGTTCCACCAGAGGCTTCTCGAACTCAAGCAGAGGACGGCGTGGCATGGCGATTCAGTACAGGGGAATGAACGACCGACTCAGGCAGCAGCAGGCTGCACCTGGGAATGAAGATTCAGCGTTGAGAAACCGTGGCGCACCGATGCAGCGCCGATGAAATCCATCTTCTCAAGGGTGATGTTGTTGCGCCCCCAGCTGAAATTGGTGTGGCACTGCTCGAACTCAAGGAGCATGGCTTCAGCGAAACAAGCGAACATCTGTCGCTGGGGTTTTTCCATCTCGGCAAGCTCCATCATCGACCAACCGATGTCCTGGAAGAACTCGACGATCCCGCCTTTCAAGACGTGGGTGCTGCCACCGGACACCTTGGAATCCAGGTTCTTGGGGTAGCCGCCGTCGATCATCAGGCAGGGCTGACGCAGCTTGTTCTGATCGATCTCAAGCGTCTTGGGCATGCTGGCCACCCAGACGACCACATCCGCTTCGGGCAGAGCCTCGTCGAGGGACAGAATCCGTCCTCCACCCAGTTCCTGCTGAAGATCAAGAAGCGGTTGTTGCTGTCGGGCGACAAGGAGGAGTTCACCGACACCGGTGCGTGCCGTGAGCCAGCGACAGACTGCACTGCCGATATCACCGGTGGCTCCGACCACAGCAACTTTGGCCGTCGCGAGGTCGATACCGACCCGAGGGGCATTGTTTTCAACCTGCTTGGCGATCACCCATGCGGTGTGGGTGTTGCCGGTGGTGAAGCGCTCCCAATCCAGGGTTGTGCTGCGCACCGTGCGGTGCTGAAGCAGGTTGAAATTCTCGAAAATGATCGACGTGAAGCCGCCCAGCGCCGTGATGTTGATGCCCTTTTTCTGGGCGAGCTCCATGGCGTTGAGCACCTTGCGCCGAGCCGTTTTGAAACGGCTGAGCATTTCAGGGACGAAACAGGAATCGATGTACGCACCCTGAATCGTGGTGCCAGCAGGGCTGGTGACCTCAACGTGTTCCACCAGCTGCGGAGGCGCACTGCACCACACGTCCAAATCGCCTTCAGCGATGTGATCGAACCCGAGTTCGGTCGCCTTGCGGCGAGCGGCCTCAAAACTCGTGGAATGTCCGATCAGACCAAACATGTAGT
>JBGKDR010000040.1:0-3276 GCA_042954225.1 Parasynechococcus sp. | reverse complement strand
GACGAAGAGATCAAAGAATATGAGTACAACTTCGACAATCATGCCCATCGCCATGCGGAGGCCTATCGAGCACTTGCCGAATACCCCGATCAGCATCTGGGCTGGCTCAGCATGAATGGAGATGTCTTCTCTGTTCGAGAGCGGTCTCCCGTCAAAAGTGACTTTCCAACAGAAACACTGACGCAACCCAAGAAATATCTGAAAATGGCTAGCCAGTGGGCCACCATCATGGCCACAAAGCATCTCCGTGCCGCCAGACGTTTGAATCATTCCCTTGATCAGTATGTCTTCGAGGCAACCATCAATCGTATTGCCCATGACCGGGAAGAGGAGTTTGCGATTTTCACAACGCGAATCGCCAAGTCCTATGCCAAACAAGTCAGAAAGGACTGGTTGTATTTCTGCGAGGGTTTTTAAGCCGCACGATCGGCCAGCATCAGCCTTCGCCGCCAGCGGCGAGGTGGATCGGGCAGGCTGGGTTCAGCGAGTCCGTTGCTTTGTCTGATCAGGTCCTCAGCCTCCATGCCTGGATGGGGCTGCTGCATCCGGTGTTGATGATCCTGTTCGTCTACCCCGTGGTCGGGGCCACCATCCGACTTGGGATCCTCGCCAGGGAACGCAGGCTGCAGATCAATCCCATTGCAGCCACAGTCCCGGTCGAACATGCCCAGCACGGGGCCTGGGTGACCGGTGGCGTGCTGACGTCAATCCTGATCGCTCTCAGCCACAGCCTGATCCCCGAGGCCAGCAGCACAGGACCGATCCTGGCGGCGGCCGTAGCCGTGCTGGCCTGCTTCCTACGGCTGTTGCAAACACGCCAGGCCTGGCAACGGTGCCTTTGGGCCTGCGGCAGCCTCGCTGGCCTGTTGCTCCTGGGTCTTCAACCCGCCGTGGAACGCCTCAGCGATCAGCCCTGGACGGCACTGTTCTGGCAATCCCATTACTGGATGGGCCTGCTGCTGTGCGCTCTGCTTCTGTGCAATCTCAGCCTGCAACCGTTGATCGGGCGACAGTCGATGGTGCGCAGGCTCCACATCGGCATCAATGCTCTGATCGCACTTCTGTTGGCCATGCAAGCCATTTCAGGGACCCGAAATCTTCTGCTTGGCTAAGGATTGCGCTTGGCCCAGACAAATTCATTCCAGAGACACAAGGCAAAGTGCGCAGCAATCAAAGCAAGCCAGGACGATGGCCCCAGATTCATCGATAGGACAAAAAGAGCACCAATCGACAACCAATAGATGATGTGATAGCCACTGGACTTCGGATTCATGGACCAAAAAGGATCAGTCCCGATCTAGGTGATGTCTTCAAAAACGCACAGCACCTGGGTCACCCTGTTGTGTTGCGAAGGACACAACCAAGGGGGCTACGTTGAAACAAACCCACAGGCCAGTCCTACCGGGAGATGATGAAACCTGTCTTTGCCCTCCTCGCACTGTCACTGCTGGGAGGGCCCGCCAAGGCAGAACTCCGTCAATACGGCCCGCTGAGTGTGGACTTCAGTCAATCCAAAACGATGAATGGAGCGATCATCCTGCGGGCAACAAATTCAAGAGATCAGATCTTGTTCGTCGGGGCCTATTGCGACAAAGGACTGTTTAATTACACCGGCGCTGGATACAAATGTAAGACCTGGAACAAACCAGCCACAGCGGACGAAAAACAACTCGTCGCCGACCTCTGCAATCGTTCACCGCAGTCGATCAATCCTCAGTGAACATCCCGCTGCGGGCCAGCAACTCCTCCTCATGGGAGAAGTGCGGTGGCTCCAGCTCAAGCGCTGGGTTGTATCGGTAGTGGTCATGGAGGAAGCGAGAGTCCATCACCGCCTTCTCGACGCCATGGATGGCCTGTTCCGCACGGTCGCGAATCTGACGCTGGGCATCGAGATCATCCGCATGCAGTGATTGCTGCAGTTCATCGCGGAGAATCGAAAGGTGGGCAGCACTTTTCACCACGCCATAAATGCGCTGAACGCGGTCGCGATGAATCAGATCAACGCCCAGGGTGTGCGCCCGTTCGAGCTCTGAATCCAGGCTTGGCCAGTAACGCGAGGTGTAATAGGCCGTCTGATCCTTGTGATACCAAGCCTCGGAGCGGGCAATCGAAGAGGAGACCGTGTTGTGCAGCTTCCAGAGGAACAAACGCAGCGACTCGGGACCTGTCACACGCTCCAACTTGTCGTCGAGGGAGACCTCCAACGTCGAACTGACCTGATCGGAGCCCAGAAGCAGATATTCGATGGGATACATCGTCACTTCCTTGTTCCGCACCACATAGCGATTGAGGTGGAAGCGGCAGTACGGACAGGGATACATGGTGGCCAGGCTGGCGAAGAAGGCCTTGAACGCCGGCAGTGAGTCACCCTGGTCCGCCTCCGATTGGGCGGCGATGAGTTCAGCGGAGGTGTGCATGAACCGCCAGGTCGCTGGACCGATGAAGTAGGGGAAGCTCACCCGCATCTGACTGGCTTCAACGTCGTGGCGACCGACGTGGATGTCCAGGAAGGCGACGTACTGGCAGAGGAAGCCGGACTCACGCCCGAACTCCTCACGCTCCCGGCGCTTCTGCACGCCATTGAGGTAGTGGCGGGTCAATTCCCAGGCGCGGCGCAGCTCCTTCTTGACGGTCAGGGACTGGCTGGTGAACGCCTCTTCCGTCGCCTGCCCGTAATGCTCGAATTCCCCGGCGGCACGACGCTCGAGGAACCACTGATCCAGCGCCGCATCATCCGCCTGATCCCAGGCCTGAAGATCGGCTTTGCTGAGCACCGCACTGGCCTTGAGCAGCAGGGGCATGAACTCGTCATACCAGTAGGCCGTCGGCATGATTGAACCGGCGAAACGGCTATCCACCGAGTCGACGATCACCCGCTGCCAGGTGTCGCGATAGGCACGGGTTGACTCCGGCTTCGGGTGGTCCAGCTCCGCGGTGATCTCACGGTGATCATCCAGCTGGCGCAGACGATTGAGCTCATGGCGCTGAAGGTCTTCGTGGCTGACCTGGTCAGGCGCATGGCCATGGAGCGACGCCGTCAACAGCACCTCGAGCACCACCATGACGATCTGATGGTGGTGGTCCAGCTCGGTCAGCTCCCGTTCCAGCAGCCCCTCGGCCTCCTCCATGGCCGGTGTGTGGGGAATGCTGTCCCAGTTGGCCATGCGCTCGCGGAGGTCGGCTTCCGCCTGATTCACCGACGCCCGAAGACTTTCAAAGGGTTCCTCGGCTCCTGGCTCAACAATGCCCAAGGAAAGATACAGGTCGATCGCGGCA
>JBGKDR010000039.1:0-5037 GCA_042954225.1 Parasynechococcus sp. | reverse complement strand
TTGGTGCGGATGTGGGAATGGCTCACGGCCATGCCGTTGTTGGCGCGAGTACCGGTGAGCTGACACACCCGAGACATGATGGCGTCCTGAAGAGTTGACGTTGTTTGGAACTGTCAAGCAGCTCCAAACAATGATCTTATCAAAGCGGATCAGAACTTCAGGCGGAGCGTTGCATCAACTCGCCCATGAGTTGTGCACTCCTGGTCTGGAATCCCGCCAGTTCATTCGGTTCCATTCCTCCGACACCGAGGCGGGCCATGTCATACAGATGACGTGCCAAATCCTGAGCCAGGGCCTGGGTTGGTGAGGCCTCACCCGCTCCAACCAGGACCGAGCCCGACTGCAGTTTGAGCAGCCCCTCCACAAGGGGGTGACGGCGGTTTACCAGCAGCACGTGGTGGTCTGGCAGACCCGGCAGCCGTTGCTCCATCAGGGCACCCATGTCGTTGAGTCGACGCATCTGCTCCGGCAGCAGGATCATGGCCGGGGGCGCTGAATCGGTCTTGAGTGCCTGAACCTGGATGGTGACCTTGTCGTTGTCCAGAGCGTCCTTGATCAGAGAGCGCAGGGTTTCCGATTGGGTGTTGCCATCTTTGTCAGCCAGTTCACCAGCGTCGTCCTTGAGGCTGTCATCCAGTTCCGCATCCACCCGCTGGAAGGTGATGTCGTCATGGCGGTGCTCAAGCCAGGGGATGAATTGGGTATCGATCACCGTCTCGAGCTTCAGGACTTCTGCCCCCTGGCTGGTCCAGAGGTTGAGCGCACCGGCCTGGGACACGTCATCGGTGCTGTACAGCACCCGTTGTGATCCATCTCCACTGAGGCGATCGCGGTACCCCTGCAGGGTGGTGTAAGCCTTGCCATTGGCGCCGATGGGATCGGGAGTCTCACCGTCACCGACCTCCGCGGTTGTGCCGAAGAGAATCAGCTCCGAGACCTGGTCGGCGAATTTCTCATCCTCCATCGCGCCGATCTTGACGAACGGTGCCAGGGATTCCCAGGCTTCGGCATAGGCAGCAGGATCGTCCGACTTCAGCGAACGCAGGCGGTCGGAGACCTTTTTGGCGACGAAGTTTCCGATCGAGCGAACCCGTCGGTCGGTCTGCAGCGCGCTGCGACTCACATTCAGAGGAATGTCAGGGGAGTCGATGACGCCCCTCAGGGGCAGCAGATACCGGGGCACAACCTCCTTGATGGAGTCGCTGACGAACACCTGATTGCAGTAGAGCTTGATCTCGCCTTTCTCCCAGTCCGCGCGACCGGTCTGTTTGGGGAAGAAGAGAATCCCCTGCAGGTTGTAGGGGTAGTCCGTGTTGAGGTGGACCCACAGCAGCGGGTCACCCTGAAATGGATAGAGGTAGTTGTAGAGGTCGATGTAGTCCTGATCGGAGAGCTCCCGCGCACTCTTTCGCCAGGGGGCTTCCATCTTGTTGATCGTTTCACCTTCGAGCTGCACGGGCACAGCCATGAAGTCGCAATAGGTGTTGATCAGGGTGCGGATCCGGGCCGGTTCCAGGTACTCCAGTTCCTCCTCCATCAGGTGGAGGATCACGTCGGTTCCTGCATCTTCACGATCGGCCGCGCTCAGGGCGAAGTTGGGAGAGCCGTCACAGCTCCAGCGCACGGCCTCACTGTCAGGCCGGGCTGAGCGGGTCACCAGTTCGACCCGCTCGGCCACCATGAAGCTGGAATAGAAGCCGAGGCCGAAGTGGCCGATGATGGCGTCGTCTTCCTGTTTGTATTTCTCCAGAAAGTCCTCAGCGCTGGAGAAGGCCACCTGATTGATGTAGCGCTTCACCTCATCGGCCTGCATGCCGATGCCGTTATCGCTAATGGTCAGCGTCTTGGCTTCACGGTCGATGCTGATTCGGATCAGACCGTCATCCCCTTCGCTGCAGTCCCCCGCCATCGATGCCATCCGCCGTTTGCTGATGGCATCGACGCCGTTGCTCACCAGCTCACGCAAGAAGACCTCGTGGCCCGAGTAAACGGCCTTCTTGATGATCGGAAAAATATTTTCGGTGTGGATCTGAATCTGACCCTGTTCTTCCAGCACCGACATGCTTCGCCGTTGAAAACCAGACCCTAGAGATCAGGGCGACGGAGACTCAACCACCGACGGTGTTGTGGTCTCCGTACTTCCATGAGCTGAATCAGCCTGCCTTCTGCAGATCAGGACGTTCTTCCGCAAGGATTGCGCCTTCGACAGGGCAGACCTGCAGGCAGATGCCGCAATCGATGCAGGTGTCGAAGTTGATCCAATAGAAGTCGGTTCCCTTTTTGTTTTTGCCCTTGCCCTGATCGATACAAGCGACAGGACAGGCGTCAACGCAATCAGCGATGCCCTCGCACACATCCGTGACGATGGTGTGGGCCATGGCGTTCTGTTCGCAAGTGGAGGGATCTTAGGGATCGAGCCAATCCAGCTGCATGGCGGCTCCATCGGCATCGGCGTGGGTCTGCGCGGCTTCACGGTTTTCAAACCCCTCAAGGCTGACCAGTGCCCGTCGTCCCTGCTGATGCCAGTGCTGCTGTCGTTTCAGGGCGCTCTCCAGGGAACTCTTCTGGCTGTAGGCCACGAAGACGGCGGGTTCCGGTGTTGCTGGCGGGGTGACCTCGCTCAGAAGTTCGCGGATGGGATCGATCGCCAGGCTGAACCCGGCCCCCGCAGCCCGATCACCTGAGCCTCCACAACGCTTGACGAGGTCGTCGTATCGCCCGCCTCGGGCGATCACCACCGGTGCTGAGGAGCCGGCACAGACCAACTGAAACACCAACCCGGTGTACAGCTCGTAGTGGGGTTGAAAGGTTGGGTCCAGCTGGAGGGTCACGCCAAGGTCACGGGCCAGTGGGTCCAGTTGCTCAACCAGCCGTTCGAGGGACTCAAACACCGGCTGAGCGCCGTAGAGCGACCGCAGTTGGCTGAGGACGGAGCGAGGCTCACCGCGACAGTCGAGCACGTCCAGAAGCCGGGTTTGCTCGGACTGATCAAGTGCCAGCGATTCCAGCGTCAGGCGGTCGTATTGGATCAGTGCCGTTCGCACCGCGGAGCGCTGCTCATGCGGGCTGGACCGCAGGATCAGGTCCATCAGATCGGTGTGCCCGAGGAGCAGTCGGGGCTGGTGACTGGCGCGAAGGCTGAGGGTTTCGATCGACCGCAACAGCAGCGACAGCAGTTCCATCTCTGCTGTGATGTCAGCGACCCCGAAGAGTTCCACTCCGCTCTGGAGATTTTCTTCGATGCAGAGCCCGCCTTCATCGGCGATGCGGCTCTGGAACACCGTTCCGGAGGCCCACAGTCGCAGCGGACGGGGTCGCGATGCCAGCCGGGTGCAGGCGGCTCTGGCGATCGAGGCGGTCATTTCCGGCCGCAGGCCCAGGGGCTCATCGGCGACCAGTCGGACCACATCACCGCTGGCGATCGCCCCTCCGGCCTGGAGCGTGTCGAGACGTTCAACCCGAGGGGGAGAGACTTCGTCATACCCCCACTGGCGGTAGACAGCAGCCAGCTTTTCGCTGAGAAGACGATTGTTTTCAACCTGCCGGGGATTGAGATCCCTGGCACCAGCTGCCGGTTGCAGCGCCATCCGCGGGGCTTCAGACTCGACTCAGGATCCCATGGCCGTGATCTCGGGCGCACCGAAATCCACCCCACGCAATGGTTTGACCAGCGCCAGTTCCTTCAGCATCTGGCGATGCAGTGCAGGGTTGGCGGCCACCACCCGGCCGGTCGTGATGTCGAAGGGTTCGCCTCTGTATCCAGTGACTGATCCGCCTGCAAGGTCGACGAGGGCCACGCCAGCGGCAAGATCCCAGGGAGACAGTCCACGCTCCCAGTAACCGTCCTGACGGCCGGCGGCCACAAAGGCCAGGTCAACGGCCGCTGCACCACCACGTCGCACACCGTGGGTGCGATGGGTGAACCAGCAGAACTCCGCGTAGTTGTTATCGAGACGGGTGTGACGGTCGTAGGCGAACCCTGTGACCAGAAGGGAATCCGCGAGTGCGGAACAGGTCGACGTCTGTATCGGGGTGTCGTTGCAGAACGCTCCCAGCCCAGGTGCACCCCAGAAGGTCTCGCCCAAGTACGGGACGCAGATGGCTCCAAGAATCGGCTGCTGGCGGAAGGTCAGGCCGACCGAGGTGGCAAAGAAGGGATAGCCATGGGCAAAGTTCGTCGTCCCATCGAGAGGGTCGATGCACCAGCGCAGACCGTCCTGTTCACCCTGGCTGCCGCTTTCCTCCGCCAGCACAGCGATCTCCGGTGTGGCGGTCTGCAGATCCTTCAGAACAAGCGCTTCGGCCGCAAGATCCGCATTGGTGACAAGGTCCCCAGCCCGCCCTTTGCTCTGGACGCTGGCGATCCGCCCGTAGTGGCGCATCAGTTCTGCCCCTCCCCGCTCTGCCGACTGCTTCGCCACCTGTGCGAGCTGGGCCAGCCTCTCGGCACCGAGCTCGGCCTGCTCAGCAGCGCGTTGGCTGATGGAGTCCGTCATCGTCATTCTTCGTCCAGGGGCAGACCACTGCGCACGGAGCCACGGCCGAAGTGACGGCCGAACTGCAGCTCGTAGACCTCGTCCTCATCCTGGGTTTCCGCTTCCAGCGGCCCCGTCGCCCTCGCCACGCAGAGCAATCCATAGCCCTGGTCCCGCAGCTCCCTGGACAGCCCCATGGCTTCGCGTTGGTCGAGGGTTCCAGCCTGGACACGCACAGCACAGCTGGTGCAGCAACCGTTCCGACAGGAAAACGGCAGCGGATCGCCCTGCTGCTCAAAACTTTGGAGGATGTACTCGCCCTCCGGTACCTCATGGGTGATCGTGCGGTTCGCCTGTCGCCAATGAATGGTGACGGTGTGGCTGGGGCCCATTCGGTCCGGCGTGATTGCCCTGCTACATTGGCATCTGCCCCACGTCAGCCGCTGGAGAGGTGGCCGAGTGGTCGAAGGCGCAGCACTGGAAATGCTGTATAGGGGCAACTCTATCGAGGGTTCGAATCCCTCCCTCTCCGCTTCCCCGGTCCTCAGGACCGGTTTTTTTT
>JBGKDR010000038.1:0-6716 GCA_042954225.1 Parasynechococcus sp. | reverse complement strand
GAGACCCTGCATCGGATATCGTTAAGCGCTGTTTTTTCTCCGTTTGATGGAGCAAAGCTTGTCTGAGCTGCATCCCAATCCGGGATGGGAAGGCACCAAAACACCGATCGAACCGACCGACATGGTCGGCAAACACTGCATCCTCGAGCTCTACGAGTGCGACACCGAACGCCTCGATGACGAAGCTTTTCTGAGAACCACCATCACCACGGCAGCGAAACGTGCTGGTGCGACGCTTCTCAATCTGATCACCCATCGATTCGACCCGCAGGGCGTAACAGGACTGGCTCTGCTGGCCGAATCGCACATCTCCATCCACACCTGGCCGGAATCCGGCTACGCCGCGATCGACGTGTTCACCTGCGGTGACCACACCATGCCGGAACAGGCCTGTGAGGTTCTCCGCAAGGAGCTCAAGGCCGGACGTCACGCGCTGAAGAGCTTCCTCCGGGAAACCCCTGCCGCGCTTGCGACCACGCAGCGCGACCCGGTCAGCTGCGATTGAGCTTGCCGCTCACCAGACCTTCCAGATCGAGGCTCACCGACGTGAAGCCAAAGCTCAGGAAGGTCTCAATCAAATCGGACTGATCCACCAGGTCGAGAACCGCTCGACGGGCGTTGCGAGGCACCTCGATGCGCGCAGCCGTTCCCTGCGAACGGACCCGCACCTCAGGGAATCCCCGCGTGATCAGCCATGCTTCCGCGCGACCGACCCGGTGCAGTCGATCAGCGGAGATCACATCCCCATAGGGAAAACGTGAGGCAAGGCAGGGCTGAGCTGGCTTGTCCCACCACGGCAATCCGAGGGCATGGGAGATCGCCCGAACGGTGATCTTGTCGACGCTCAATTCCGCCAGAGGCGACCGCACACCCGCCTCCCGGGCAGCCGCGATGCCCGGACGGTGATCACCCAGGTCATCAAGATTCACGCCGTCGACCACGAGGGCATCTCCGGCAGCCGCGGCAATGGGGGCGAGATGACGGTGCAACTCACGCTTGCAGGCGAAACAGCGGTCCTTGGGATTGCTGCTGTAGTCCGGGTCGTCGAGCTCCCGGGTCGCACACTCCTGGTGACGGATGCCGATCCAGGCCGCCTGGGCTCTGGCCTCCTGCAACAGATGGGGCGCCAGAGCCGGTGAGACACCGGTGATCGCCAGGGCCGCATCACCCTTCTGCTCATAGGCCAGAGCGGCCACGAGAGCACTGTCAACGCCACCGGAATAGGCGACGCAGACCGCCTCAACCCCCCCGAACCACGCGCGCAGCTGATCCAGCTGCCCGGCCTGATGCTCAGAGAGTGATTCCAGGAGCCGGAACATCAGCCGCGCCGTTGAAGGATCTAGGTAGGCTCCAACCGTAAGAGCCCTGGCCATGCCCCGAAGTATCGGGATCGTCACAGCAGCAGACAGCCGCGAACGCAGCCATGGTCAGCTGCACATTTATGACGGTGAAGGCAAGGGAAAGAGCCAGGCGGCCCTCGGCGTGGTGCTCCGGACCATCGGCCTGGGCATCTGCGAACAACGTCAGACCCGTGTGCTCCTGCTTCGCTTCCTCAAGGGACCAGGACGGGCTTATGACGAAGACGCAGCGATTGAAGCGCTGCAGCAGGGCTTCCCCCATCTGATCGATCACCTGCGCACCGGCCGCGCCGATCACTTCACTGCAGATGAAGCAACCCGCTTCGATCGCGAGGAAGCGCAACGGGGCTGGGTGATCGCCAAGGGCGCGATCGCCAGCGCGCTGTATTCCGTTGTCGTTCTGGATGAGCTGAACCCCGTTCTGGAGCTTGGCCTTCTGGACGTTGAAGACGTCGTGAAAACGCTCGCCTCCCGACCGCCGGGAATGGAGATCATCATCACGGGCCGGGCGGCGCCCTCAACATTGGTGCGCTCGGCCGATCTCCACTCGGAGATGCGCGCGCACCGACGCCCAGGACTGGACGACGATCGGGTTGTCCCGCTGAACGTCTCCAGTGGAATCGAGATCTACACCGGCGAAGGCAAAGGAAAATCCACCAGTGCCCTGGGCAAAGCACTCCAGGCGATCGGTCGCGGCATCAGCCAGGACAAGAGCCACCGCGTCTTGATCCTGCAGTGGCTGAAGGGCGGCAGCGGATACACCGAAGACGCGGCCATCGCCGCGCTGCGTGAGAGTTACCCCCATCTCGTTGACCATTTGCGGTCCGGGCGGGACGCCATCGTCTGGCGCGGCCAACAGCAGCCGATTGATTACGTGGAGGCGGAACGAGCCTGGGAGATCGCCCGCGCCGCCATCTCCAGCGGTCTGTACAAGACCGTGATCCTTGATGAACTCAACCCGACGGTTGATCTAGAGCTTCTACCAGTCGAACCGATCATGCAGACCCTGCTGCGCAAACCCTCGGAAACCGAGGTGATCATCACGGGACGTTGCAAGAACCCGCCCCCCTACTTCGATCTGGCCAGCATTCACTCGGAGATGGTGTGCCACAAGCATTACGCCGAACAGGGCGTTGACCTCAAGCGCGGCGTCGATTACTGAAGCTCAGTAGCGCGCCATCGTGGGGTCCACCTGATCCGCCCAGGCATCAATGCCGCCGGCCACATTGATCGCCTCGATTCCCTGCTCTGCGAGAAGCGCTGCGGCCCGGGCGGAACGTCCACCTGCCTTGCAATGGACATAAAGACGGGCACCAGCAGCAAGCTCACGCAGCTGCCCGATGGCCTCACCACTCTCAATCGATGCCAGTGGAATCAAGCGAGCGCCAGGGATGCTGCACACCTCGGCTTCCGGAGGATTCCGCACATCCACCAGCACAAGGTCTCCGGCATCCCCATCAAGCATCGACTTGAGTTCGACCACGGAAATGCTTGCCACGGACACGGGACGATCAGCGCAGACCTGGCCGTAGTCAATCAGTTCTGTGATCGGAGCTCGCGAGGGATCCCTCTGCAGACGCAGTTCGCGGAAACGCATGGAGAGGGCATCCACCACCAGCAACCGACCGTCGAGAGGTGAGCCGATCCCGGTGATCACCTTGATGGCCTCGGTGGCCTGAATCATGCCGATCAAACCGGGCATCACCCCCATCACACCTGCGGCAGAACAGGACGGAACAGCGCCCGGCGGCGGAGGCTCCGGTAGCAGGTCGCGGTAGTTCGGACTCGCCTTGGTGAGGTTGAACACACTCGCCTGCCCATCAAAACGCTGCACTGATCCGTAGATCAGAGGCTTGCCGCCAAGAACACAGGCGTCATTGATCAGGTAGCGGCTGGGGAAGTTGTCGGTTCCATCACACACCACGTCGTAGCCGGCGATCAGTGCTTCCGCGTTGTCGATTGTGAGCATCGTCTCGTGGACATCCACCTGGCAGCCGGGATTGAGGGCCTTGATCCGTGCACACGCGGATCGGGCCTTGGAGCAACCGAGCCATTCAGTGGAGTGAATCACCTGCCGCTGCAGATTCGACTCCTCGACGACATCGGCGTCGACGATGCCAATCCGCCCGACTCCAGCCGCGGCCAGGTAAAGCAGCAACGGAGCGCCAAGCCCTCCGCTGCCGACGCAGAGCACAGCGGCATCCCGCAGCTTGATCTGACCGTCTTCCCCCACCTCCGGGAGAAGAAGATGACGGGAATAACGCTCTCGCTCAGTCGCACTGAGGGGCTGAGCGGAGGGCTCTGGAGCGGACATCACCCACCACGAAGAGCTTCAGTGTCCCAGACCTCCACGGGAACCGGAGCAGCCTCCAGACCATCCGGCAACCACCACCCCTTGGCGCGTCCACCGCCATCCAGGATCACGGTGACCAGGGCTGGATCTGCCAGCTGGCGATCAATGCGCGAGGGATGCGGATCACTTCGGGGATGGGAATGGGCCACCCCCACCACGACGCATTGCTGCGAGCGTGCCCAGCGCTGAGCGGCAATCTGTTCCCGGGGGTCCAACGCGAAACGGCAATGCCGTTCCGCAGCCGGCATCCAGATGTTTCGACAGGGCCAGATCCTCTCCACGGTGATCACGGATGTGGTCCGAGGGGAACCCAGCAGCAGGGCACACCCCTCCTCGGGCACGACCGCAGCCAGATCAGCACGCAGAACGGTGAGGCATCGGCCACGGAACTGGATCAGGGTTGGCGGGAACGCAAGCAAATCGATACGCTCTGCGGACATTCTTTTTATTTGTCGGCCCAATGAGCGACTCCACCGGCTTGAAGGACCCTGCAACTGAGGCCAGTTCGGTCAACGGAGCCGCGGCCGCGGACGAAGGAGCGTCCTTCAGCGAGCGCTACAGCGAGGTGGTCGGCAAAATCAACCAGACCCTGGATCAGGTGGACTGGAATCAGATGGGTCGCATCGGCAAGATCGTCGGCATCTTTGCTGCTGTGATCGTGGCTCAGATCCTGATCAAGGGAATTCTCGACACGATCAATCTGCTTCCGGTTGTTCCTGGCCTGCTCGAGCTTCTCGGTCTGGTGGTTGTCGGCCAGTGGAGCTGGAAGAACCTCACCACCAGCGACAAACGCAACGTGTTGGTGCAGCGCATCCAGAGCCTTCGCCAGGAGTACCTGGGCTGAAGACCATCCGTCACAGCAGCTGCCTGGCCAGGGCGCGAAGCGTGTCCTGGCTTTCTTGCCTGTACGAACCACCGAACAGATTGGCGTGGTTGAGCACGTGATACAGGTTGTACAGATCGACGCGCTGAGCCGCACCCGGCCGGGTGGGCAGGACGTCTGAGTATCCGGCATAAAACGCTGAACTGAATCCCCCGAACAGGTGCGTCATCGCGAGGTCAACCTCATGATCAGCCCACCATGTCGCCGGGTCGTAGATCGTTCCTCGGCCATCACTGAGACAGCCAGCATTGCCGCCCCAGAGATCCCCATGCACGAGGCAAGGGGAAACCTCCAATCCATTCAGCAGGGTGCTGATTGCCACGAGCAACGCGTCGAGGCCGTCATCCGCGAGGCCCCAGCGTTTGGCAAGGATGAGCTGAGGGCGCAAGCGCAGATCGACAAAGGCATCTCCCCAGCTTTTGCGCCAACCACCGGGCTGGACTCCAGCGCCGATGAAGCCGTCACGATGCCAGCCAAACCGGTCTATTCCCGCGCTCGCGGAGGCACGATGCAGCAAGGCCAGCCCCCGTCCGAGTGTGGTCTGGTCAGAGGATTGAAGATCCAGCCAGGGCAGCACGAGCACCGCGCCGGACGTCAGCGACCAGACCCCCAACGGTCGAGGGACCACCAGGGTCTGGGCATCGGCGACCTCGTGCAGGGCGTTCAGGGCATCCGACTCAACCTCAAACATTGGCAGCGCAGACGAGGCCCCCGCTTTGACAAAGACGATGTCGCCGTCGTCAAAGGTCACGCGCCTGGCTTGATGGATGCATCCACCTCCAACCGATCGCACGCTGGCAATGCCGCGCCCGGGGAACGGTCCATCCACCGCCACCAGATCAGTCCAGAGCGCGTCCTGCATCACACCGCCAGCTGCCAGTTGTCAGCATGACCCGATGGCGGATTCCAGGGTTCTCGTGATCGGCGGCGGCATCGCCGGTCTCACTGCAGCGGCTTTGCTGGCGCATGAAGGCATCCCGGTGACTCTGCTTGAGGCTCATCACCAACCGGGTGGTTGTGCCGGAACATTTCGTCGTGGGCCATGGACCTTTGATGTCGGGGCCACTCAGGTGGCGGGCCTGGAAGCGGGGGGCAGCCACGCACGGTTGTTCCGCCATCTCGATGTGGCGATTCCCGAGGCCGACATCCTCGACCCGGGCTGCGTTGTCGACCTTGATGACGGCAGCGCACCGATTCGGTTGTGGCACGACCCCAGCCGCTGGCACCAGGAGCGGCAGCAGCAATTCCCCGGAAGCGAACGGTTCTGGGCCCTCTGTGGGGCCATCCATGCCAGCAACTGGGCCTTCGCTCGCCGGGATCCGATCGTCACCCCTCGAACCCTCTGGGATCTGGGGCAACTCTTTGGGGCGCTGCGTCCGGCGACCCTGGCATCGGGCCTGCTCACCCGCCTGACCATTGCCGATCTGCTGGTGTTGTGCGGATGCCAGACGGATCGACGCCTCCGCCGTTTTCTTGACCTGCAACTGAAGCTCTATTCACAGGAGCCGGCTGACCGCACGGCCGCCCTGTACGGAGCAACCGTGCTGCAGATGGCCCAGGCTCCCCTCGGGCTCTGGCATCTGCACGGCTCCATGCAGGTGCTCAGCGACCGTTTGGTCCAGGCCATCGAGCGTGATGGAGGGCAGCTGCTGATGCGTCATCAGGTGACCCATCTGGAGCGGGACAGGGACCAGTGGCTGGTGCAGGCCTCCACACCAACGGGCGAACGCGTGACCCATCGCGCTGCTGATGTGATCTGCAGCCTCCCGCCGCAGACGCTGCCAAAACTGCTGGACCCGGAGGTCCTCCCACGCGGTTACGGAGACCGCCTTGCCAGCCTGACGCAACCCAGTGGCGCACTGGTGCTTTATGGCGTCGTTCAACGACATGCACTGCCGCAGGATTGCCCTGGCCACCTGCAGCGCGGATGTGACACGCCAGGCTCGCTGTTCGTCTCCATCAGTCGTGAGGGGGATGGACGGGCCCCAACCGGGCAGGCCACGTTGATCGCCAGCGTGTTCACTCCGACCGCGGACTGGTGCCAGCTGCCGGAAGAGCCCTACCAACAGCGCAAGCAACAGCGGCTGCTGGAGATTCAGGGGGAACTGAACCGCTGGCTTGG
>JBGKDR010000037.1:0-1293 GCA_042954225.1 Parasynechococcus sp. | reverse complement strand
GCAAACCGGCCTTGGCGCC
The DNA here is from genome assembly GCA_042954225.1 of Parasynechococcus sp. Taxonomy (GTDB): domain Bacteria; phylum Cyanobacteriota; class Cyanobacteriia; order PCC-6307; family Cyanobiaceae; genus Parasynechococcus. The sequence continues at coordinate 1,274 of JBGKDR010000037.1, read as the reverse complement.
AGCGACCCCGCAACAACGACGGCAGTCCAGGGTGCTGCGGGCCCATCGGCGACGGGATCTGGTCAAACGCTCCACGCGGGCGATGCGCTGGTTGCAGCCCGGATTGGTGGTCAAACGCTGGGTGCTGACCTCCGGTCTTGGCCTGATGCTGGCCCTGCTCGGCGGGGCCGTCTGGGCCGACCTCAAGCCGATCTACTGGATCCTGGAAGCCCTGAGCGGTCTGCTCGGTGTGCTCACCACGGTGATGCCCCGGGAAGTGACCGGTCCGTTGGTGCTGCTCATCGGCATGGGACTGGTGCTCTGGGGCCAAAGCCGCAGCTTCGGGGCGATTCAGCAGGCCCTCGTGCCCGACAAGGACACCGTTCTGATCGATGCCTTACAGGCGAAGAGCCGGCTGAACCGTGGCCCCAACATCGTGGCCATCGGCGGGGGCACCGGTCTCTCCACCCTCCTGAGCGGCCTGAAGCGCTACAGCAGCCACATCACAGCGATCGTGACCGTCGCCGATGACGGCGGCAGCAGCGGCGTGCTGCGCCGAGAGCTGGGGGTCTTACCCCCCGGCGACATCCGCAACTGCCTGGCGGCCCTCTCCACCGAGGAACCCCTACTGACGCGCCTGTTCCAGTACCGCTTCTCCGCCGGCAACGGACTTGAGGGACACAGCTTCGGCAACCTCTTCCTCTCAGCGCTCACAGCGATCACCGGCAACCTGGAAACCGCCATCACCGCCTCCAGCCGCGTGCTGGCGGTGCAAGGTCAGGTGGTGCCGGCCACCAACGCCGATGTCCGCCTCTGGGCGGAGCTGGAGAACGGAGAACGCATCGAAGGCGAAAGCAACATCGGCCATGCCCCCAGTCCGATCGTGCGGCTGGGCTGTCTGCCGGAACATCCGCCGGCCCTGCCTCGGGCCCTCGAAGCCATCGCCAATGCCGATCTGATCGTGCTCGGCCCCGGGAGTCTCTACACCTCGTTGCTGCCCAACCTGCTCGTTCCTGAGCTGGTGGCAGCGATCCAACGCAGCAGAGCGCCACGGCTCTACATCTGCAACCTGATGACGCAGCCCGGTGAAACCGACGGCCTAGACGTCCGGGGCCACATTCGAGCGATCGAGGCCCAGTTGGCCAGCCTGGGCATCCAGCAGCGCTTGTTCAACGCCATCCTTGCCCAGGAGGACCTCACGCCATCACCACTGATCGAGCACTACCGCTCCCGAGGGGCAGAACCGGTGCTCTGCGACAGCGATGGGTTGCGTCGCGACGGTTACGACGTCAGCC
>JBGKDR010000036.1:0-1167 GCA_042954225.1 Parasynechococcus sp. | reverse complement strand
ATACCCGTTGAAATCGGCAAGGCCAGCGGGTCGTAAAAAATCTCGTGGGCTGGGATTCCGAATTCCAGAGCGTCTCGGTAGGCGCGCTGGGCGATGGCGAATTTCTTCTCCGCCGTCCGGGCCATGCCGTCCTCATCAATCGTGCCGACGACGACGCCGGCCCCGAAGCGACGGGCCAGCTCGAGAACTTTGAAGAAACGCTCGTCCCCGTCCTCGTAATTGGTGGAGTTGAGGATGCACTTTCCGCCGGCCACCTTCAATCCCGCTTCCATCTTTTGCCACTCGGTGGAATCGAGCATCAACGGCAGGTTGACGTTGGTGACCAGACGGCTCACCAGCTCGTGCATGTCGCTCTCGCCATCGCGACCGACGTAGTCGACGTTGACATCGAGAACGTGGGCATTCTCTTTGACCTGGCCCCGGGCCACCGACACCAGACCGTCCCAGTCCTCTTCGGCCAACAGCTCACGCACCTTGCGGCTGCCACTGGCATTGAGTCGCTCCCCGATGATCAGGAAGGAGTTGTCCTGGTGATACGGCGTGACGCCATAGATCGAGGCGGCGGCTGGTTCGTAGTTCAGGGATGCCCGCACCTCAGCGGAGGCCTTCAATCCCCTTGATGGCCGCTCGGCCGGCGTGAGGTCGGCAGCCAGCTCCGAGAGGGCACCGATATGGGCTGGGGTTGTGCCGCAGCAACCACCGATCACCTGGACACCGAGATCCTCGACGAAGTGCATGAGCTGCATCTTCAACTCGAGTGGCTGAAGCCGGTAATGGGCGACGCCACCAACGTTTTCCGGAAGACCTGCGTTGGGAATACAGCTAACGGTGAAGGGGGAATGTTCCGAGAGGTAGCGAATGTGCTCCTTCATCTGCTCGGGCCCCGTCGCGCAGTTCAACCCGAGGATGTCGATCGGGAACGGCTCAAGAATGGAGACCACGGCGGCGATGTCCGTGCCGACCAGCATGGTGCCGGTGGTTTCCATGGTGACCGACACCATCAGTGGCCGCCGTTCACCTGAGGCGTCGAAGGCTTCTTCAATGCCCTGCAGAGCGGCCTTGATCTGAAGAACGTCCTGGCAGGTCTCGACGATGAACAGATCCACGTCACCGGCGATTAACCCCTCGGCCTGTTCCCGGAAGGATTGGCGCATCGTGTCGAAATCG
>JBGKDR010000035.1:0-2782 GCA_042954225.1 Parasynechococcus sp. | reverse complement strand
GTGAACGCCGTGAGCAGCGGGATCAAATGCAAACGCGCCATCCCGCTCGCGGTGTCAGGAGCCTTCCACTCCCCCTTCATGGCGGATGCCGCGGACCGTTTCGCGGAGACGCTGGACAACACGCACTTCCGCGATGCGCGGATTCCCGTGTTGAGCAACAGCGAACCGACGCCAACCATGAAGGGGGATCTGCTCAAGCAGCGCCTCAAGGCGCAGATGACGACGGGGGTCCGCTGGCGCGAGACGATGGCGGCTCTGACCGAGAACGACATCGATACCCTGGTTGAGATTGGGCCAGGCAATGTCCTCAGCGGGCTCGCCAAACGCTCGATGTCTGGCGTGACGACGGCACAGATCGCCGGCGCGGGTGATCTGGGTCAGTGAACCAACCCACCGAAGCCCTGGTGCCGACCACACCGAAGCCGAGCCTGACCTATCGACTGGTCAGTGGACTGCTGGTGTTCCCCCTGTTCCGCGGTCTCTTCCGCGGATCGACCCAAGGTGGTGAACAGGTGCCCATGCAAGGCCCCCTGGTGGTCGTGGCAAACCACGGATCCCACCTCGACCCTCCGTTGTTGGGTCATGCCCTTGGCCGTCCGGTGGCCTTCATGGCCAAAGCGGAACTGTTTGCTGTTCCCCTGCTCGGCCGTCTGATCCGCGCCTGCGGAGCGTATCCCGTGCGGCGTGGAGCCAGCGACCGGGAAGCCATACGCACGGCCACCGCCCGGCTCGAGGAGGGCTGGGCCACCGGCGTGTTTCTCGATGGCACCCGCCAGAAGGATGGACGGGTGAACAATCCCCTGCCGGGTGCCGCCCTGCTGGCGGCTCGGACGGGAGCCCCCCTGCTTCCCGTGGCCATCCTCAACAGCCACCGGGCCCTTGGCGGTGGCCAGCGATGGCCAAGGCTGGTACCGATTCAGCTCAGGGTCGGAGAACCGCTGCCCGCACCAACCAGCCGCCGTCGGGCCGACCTCGACGCCACGACCGCTGAGCTGCAGCGTCGCATCAACGCGCTTCTGGATCAGGGAAGGCTGCATCCCTGAGATCACGACCGGTCACCACCCAGGTGACCGCTCGCACCCAGTCCCCGGCTTGTTTGATCCAGGCCTCCTCCTCACAGGACGGGGTGCAGGACACAGGAACACCGGTGAGGTGAATGCCCCGGCTGCCCGCCACCACCTGGCCCACGGCCATGGAACGAGACAGATGGTCCTCACTGGTGACCAACAGGACATGATCCACCTTGCGGCTGGCGAGCTCGTCCACGAGTGAGGTGAAATTTCCCAGGGTGTCGCGAGCCCGGTAGTCCAGGGTCACCTGGCCTGGATCCAGGTCTTCCTCGTCGACGAGCCAGGTGGCGTATTCAGGATTGCTGCCGCCACTCACCACCAGCGGCAGATCGAGTTGCTTGGCCAGCCGTGCCCCCATCCGCTCGCGATCGACATCGCCACCGAGCACCAGGACCAGATCGGGAGGACTGCGATCGAGGAACGCCCGTCGATAAGGAGCCAGAGGACCCTGACTCAACAGCCAGACCAGCAGACCACCGCTCAGAAGAACACCGGCGCGCAACCCTGCCATCAGACAGGACCCACAGGAGAGGTCGGGTACAGCGGCAGCACGCCCTGCCACGGCAATGGATCCCCGGCGGCGTGGGCCGCCCGCAGCAGGTCGAGCAACTGTGCGACATCAGCCGCGACGTCATCCTGAGCCGCCACCACCGGAGCGACGGTGTCGTTCGGCTGGAGCAGATGCGGCTCCTTCAATTCCGCCGCACGAGCGGATGCAACCTGGTAGCAACCGGCGACCGTTCCACGGCGCGGCAAATCCCGACAGATCCAGAACGGCTTGGCTTGCTGCGCAGGCGGCAACTGCCGATGCAAACGAGCGGCCATCAGCGCGTAGCTGCTGACCCCCAGCAACGGACAAACCAGCTGCTGGGCCAGGGTGCGCGCCAGAACCACCGACAGTCGGGTGCCCGTGAAGCCGCCAGGGCCAGTGGCCACGGCCAGCCCAGACAACTGCTGCCAACGCTCCTGAGGCAACAGGGACTCGACTCTGGAAATCAAGGTGTTGGACAGACCACGGCCATCCGCAAAGGTGGCGACCCGTTGCTGCCCGTCAGCGTCGGCAAGGGCCACGCCAAACGTCTCAGAGCTGCTGTGCAACGCCAGCAGCAGCGGCGCTTCAGTCATGTGGGGACCTGCTGCCCTGGCCGCAGCCGCTGCCACCGCCCCGGTTCGGCCTTGAAACTCTCACAGGCCCGGACATCCCACTCCACACCCACCGCTTGGCCGGGGAGATCCATAACGGAGACGTGGATCCTCGGAGATTGCGGCTCAAAATCCGGCTGATCGCATAAATGAACCGCCCCATGCTGTCTCTCGACCGCGTGATAGGCCTGGCAGCGGTCGACCCAGTGGCAATCCACACAGATGCACATGCCCCCTGACGCTGGATGCGACGCCATTCTGAAGCCCGACGCCGGTGCTGTGCTGCTGTGGTCGCGCCTCCAGCCGGAACGCTGGCCACTGCCTCTGGACCTGCTTCCTCCTGGCACCGCCCTGGTGGGAGGTGCGGTGCGGGATGGATTGCTGAATCGCCTCTCGGCAACCCCGGACCTCGATCTCGTGGTTCCCGACGATGCCCTCGGGCTCACACGTCGCCTGGCCAGGGCTTTGAACGGCACCTGCGTCGTTCTCGATGAAGAACGGGATATGGCCCGACTGGTGCTTGGAGACTGGACGGTGGATCTGGCACGCCGCGAGGGAGCGGCACTCAG
>JBGKDR010000034.1:0-4825 GCA_042954225.1 Parasynechococcus sp. | reverse complement strand
GCCTCAGTCGTTTTTCTTCCACGTGGCGTTGGCCTGAGCACGTTCAACAGTTTCACGCAATTCCGAACGCATCAGCAAATCCGCCGTGGCTTTGCGGATCTGCTCCCCCCAGAGTTGTTCAGCCTGATGAAGGGGCAGAACATAGTTGGGATCGCGTTTCAAGGCCTCCTTGGCGAGGGAAAGCGCTTCCTCTTGTGTGTCTCCCTGGCGATGCAGTGCTGCCGCAAGGGCAAGCATGGGTTCGGGATTGTTTTCAATGCTGAGCACGCGGCGCCAGCGTCGGATCGCTTCATCGCGCTGTCCCATCTCGTAGAGAACGAGGGCCTGGTTGTTGAGGGCCTCCCAGAAGCCTTCCTTGAGTGAGGTGGCCTGCTCAAAGGCACTGAGAGCGGAGGGGAGCCTGTTCTGCAGGATCCGGGCGTTGCCCAGATCGAAATAGGCCGCAGCGTTGGTGGGGTCGAGCTGAAGGCCGCGGTTGAGCAGGTTGATCGCATCACCCGGGCGTTCCGAGCGCAAGGCGATGGCGGCTTCTGCGAACCAGAGGCCAGCCTTATCAGGGTTCAGCTCTTTCGCGCGGGCCAGTGACCGGCTCGCGTCAGGCAGCTGGTTGCTTCGGAGCTGCGCTTCAGCCAGAACGGACCACAGCCGCTCGTCATCAGGTTGCAGCCGGACCGCCAGGGCGGCCAGTTGGGCGGCTTCTCGCGGTTGTCCCAGCTGCAGAAGTTGCGCAGCTGTGCGACCGATCCCGATCGATGACCCACGACGTTCGTCCTGGGTCGGGATGTACACATACGGAATCAGGGCTCTGGCCGGGCCAGCCCAGGTCAAGGTTCCAGCTGCGATCACAGCGGCCACGATTCGGCGGTGGCGATTCATGGCGTGGAAGCGATCTTCAAAGGCTAGTGGGCGGATCAGGGGTTGAAACCTCTGCATTCCGACGCCACATCCAGGGTTTGATTCGACGCAGGGCCGACCCACGCAGGCGCTCATCCCAGCTGGCGTCATCCCAGTTCAGAACATCCTCTTTCTTGAGATCCAGAAGCCATGGCCGGGGTTGAAGGTCGGGATCGTCGCTGCTGGGCAGCGTGCGGTGGTTCCACGGGCAGACCTCCTGGCAGATGTCACACCCCGCGACCCATGGCCCCATGGCTGAGGCGATCGGCTCGGGCAGCGTCGCTGATCGATTTTCAATCGAGTGATAAGCCAGGCAGTGATTGGCATCCACCACGAAGGGTTCACGGATCGCATTGGTTGGGCAGGCATCCATGCAGGCGCTGCAGCGTCCGCAGAGGCTGCGAGCGGGTTCATCGGCATCCAGGCGTTCTGTTGTGAGCAGATGCCCCAGCACCATCCATGATCCGCGTTCGGCATGGATCACGTTGCTGTGCTTCCCGATCCAACCGAGACCGGCTTCTTCCGCCCATGCTTTGTCGAGCAAAGGAGCGGAATCAACGCAGACGCGCCAGCGGCTGGTTGGTCGTTGTTCACTCAGCCAGCGACCGACACGTTTTAACCGTTGTTCGACAACCCGGTGGTAGTCGCGGCCCCAGCCGTACCGGGCCACCTTGAGCCGTCCTGGTTTGACCTCTTGATTGACGTAGTAATTCAGGCCGACGGCCAGCAGGCTTTGCACCCCATCAAGAAGCTGTGCTGCGTCCTGTCGCCGCGGCGCGGCCATCCAGCCCATATCGGCCTGATGCTTCTGATCCAGCCATCGCTGCAGGGCCGCCGTGCGCAGCTGCAGTCGGTGACTTCCCGGCAGTCGCGCCAACCCGACGGGGTTGAACCCTTCCTGGCGAGCCCGTTGCTTTAAGGCTTGACTCAGATCCCTCTGGAGGTGCTGGGTAGAAACAGCCATCGCCCCTAGGATTTCGATCTAAATGTCATTTTCCTGTGGGCTCATCTGAGGTTGGAAGCGCTTCCATCGGGCGCTTCTCTCCGTTACTGCGTTGGCTAGGTCTGACCATGGTGGCGGTGCTGGGTCTCCAGCTGGCTGCTCTGTTCACAGGATTGGATTGGTCCGACACCGCGGTGAGGGCTCAGACCATGGCGGCGATCGTCACCCTGACCCCCCTTGGTTTTCTGGGTCTTCTTGTGGCCTTGATCGGCTCCAGGCTGGATCATCCACGTTCCGGCCAGACCCCGCTTCGCTGGCTGATCTGTCTGATTTCGGCCGCCCTTGCCGTCGTGATGATTGCGGCAGTGCCGTTTTCCATGGCAGAGCCACCGGCGGACAGCCCCAGAGTCCAGAACCTCACCCAGGGTCGGGAGGCCATCGCTGAGGCCCGTCGTTTCAGAGAAGACGAACAGCAGGTCAAAGCACTGGGTGAGCAACTGGCGCAGGCTGGACAGCTCGCTGCCGATGCGACCGAGGAGGACAAGATCCGGGCGGCTGAGCAGATGGTGGACTCGCAGATCACACAGATGCAGGATCAGCTCGACAAGGCTGAGCAGCAGCAGAGTCGGGAGTCCACACAGCGCTTGCTCGGTGTCACTGGCAGTGCTGTGGTCATGGCCATCGCTTTCGTCCTGCTCGCTCTAGTCGCGGTGTTCTGACCTCTGGTTAGGTTGGATCCACTTCTATGACTTCGGACCCTCCTTCCTTGGTCCAGTCCAATCCCAGGCAAGATCTGCCGCTGAGCTCCAGGCTCCAGCAGGATCTCAAGAATGATCTGATCGCAGGTTTGCTGGTGGTGATTCCACTGGCAACAACCATCTGGCTGTCGACGATTGTCAGTCGCTTCGTGCTGGCGTTTCTGACGTCGATTCCGAAGCAGTTCAATCCGTTCATCACACTCAACCCACTCCTCCAGGATCTGATCAACCTGGCTTTGGGACTGACGGTTCCGCTGCTCGGGATTCTCTTGATCGGCCTGATGGCCAGGAACATCGTCGGTCGTTGGTTGCTTGAGTTCGGCGAGGGCACCTTGACTCGAATTCCACTCGCTGGGTCGGTCTACAAAACCCTCAAGCAGCTGCTGGAAACTGTCCTGAGGGACAATTCCACCCGTTTCCGTCGGGTGGTGCTCGTTGAATACCCCCGCGAAGGTCTGTTCAGCGTCGGCTTCGTCACTGGAGAGGTCGGTCCTTCCCTTCAGTCTGATCTTGACCAGCCCCTGCTCAGTGTGTTCATCCCAACGGCGCCGAATCCGACCACGGGGTGGTACACCCTGGTGCCGGAAGGTTCAGTGCGTGAACTCAACATTTCCGTCGAGGAAGCGTTCCGCACGATCATCTCCGCGGGAATCGTCAATCCCGACGAGCGTGAGGCTCCTGTGAATCGCAGTTTCTCCAGCCTGATTGCTCAACTTCGTTCGTCCGCTACACCGTCCTCCTGACTGCCATGAAGTCCAGATCCCTCTCCCGTGAGCTGGCCTTGTTAGTGCTCGGCCAGGTCTCCGAACAGAATCAGCCCAAACTTGAAGGGCTTGCCCTTGATGGCCTGCTTCAGAAGGCTCTGGACAGCCTGATGTTCCATTGGCGTGAAGCGCTTGATGCCAGTGCATCGGAGTTGGATCAGGCTCAGCAGAATCTTCTGGACAGTGAGTTGCAGGACAGGGATTCTGCAAGCAACAGCAAGGTCAGAACGCACCTACGCAGTGCTTTGACCGGCGCTGAACAGGTGCTCAACGGTTTATCCGCCAGCCTCGAGCTGCCGCGCCTGCTGCTGTTGAGCGACCAGGAGCAGGTTCGCTCGGATGCGATGAAACGGGTGACTCTGGTTCTGCAGAGCCGCTCGACCATCGATCAACGCCTGGATGGGGTGATGGAGAACTGGCGCTTGAGTCGATTGCCCCGGATCGACCGCGACATTCTTCGACTTGCCGTTGTGGATCTCACCGATCTCAAGACCCCTGCGGCGGTCGCATTCAATGAGGCTGTTGAACTGGCGAATCGCTACAGCGACGAGCAGGGGCGTCGCATGATCAACGGTGTCCTGCGACGCTTTCATGACTCCGCATCCACTGCGTCAGCCTGATGGTGTTCAACTGGTTTCAACGGCAGGGTGAGCCGGAAGGCACGTCTGAGCAGTCTTCGGACGTCAAACCTGAGCCCTCCGCTGCTCCAGAGACGAGTGAACCGATCGAGCAGGAGGAGGCACAGCCTGAGGCCACGCCTTCTCAGGAGCCTGTCAGCAAGGAAGACGAGGCTCTCGCCTGGGCCAAGGCCGCCTATGCACGGTTGAAAGCCCAACAGGAGGCTGTTGCAGCACCCCCGCAACCTCCCGTTGAGGTCAGTGCTGAACCAGAGCCTGAACCACAGCAAGAGGTCGTCTCTGAACCAGAGCCTGAACCACAGCCAGAGGTGGTTCAGTCCGAGGTCAGCCCGCCTGCTCAGGGGCTCTCGTTTCTTGAGCAGGCCGCTGCCCAGCGTCAACAGAGACAGCAGGAGCAGGACGATCGAGCCGTTCAGGTCGAGCCTGTCCCGGCCCCTTCACCTGTTTCTCCGCCCCCATCGGAGCCATCGGTTGACGATGCTTCTGAACCACAACTCGGGTCCTTTGATGAGGACTTCACCTGGTCAGCAGAGGTCCTCGCAGCCCAGGGCCGACGGGCTGATCAGGTCTCCCTCGAGGAAATCGATTGGTTGAGCCGGCTGCGGCGAGGACTGGAAAAAACCCGTCAGGGGTTTGTGACCGGTCTGCTCGAGAACCTTGGCGATGACCCTCTGACACCGGAGGTGTTGGATGACCTCGAGACCTTGCTCCTTCGTGCGGATGCCGGAGTGACCGCGACGGATCAGGTGCTCGACGCCCTGCGTGAACGGATGAACAGGGAAGTGGTTGATCCGGCGGAAGGCATTCGCTTTCTCAAAGAGCAGTTGA
>JBGKDR010000033.1:0-4198 GCA_042954225.1 Parasynechococcus sp. | reverse complement strand
GCTGCTTGAGGAGAGTTCCACCGTGTCCGGCGGCTGTAACAGGCAGCTCTAAGGAACGCACCTATGATTCGCCGGCCTGGTTCGCTGTCCGTGTTTTTCCGTCGTTTTCAGCTGTCGCGGGACATTGGCATCGACCTTGGAACAGCCAACACGCTGATCTACGTCTCGGGTCGGGGCATCGTTCTCCAGGAGCCCTCGGTGGTGGCTCTGGATCTTGAGCGCAATGCCACCCTCGCCGTTGGTGACGAAGCGAAGCTGATGCTGGGCCGGACGCCCGGAAATATTCGGGCAGTCCGACCGCTCCGCGACGGTGTGATCGCTGATTTCGATGCAGCGGAGCAGATGCTCAAAACCTTCATCACCAAGGGCAATGAAGGCCGCGGCATCATGGCGCCCCGTCTTGTGGTCGGCATTCCCAGCGGTGTCACCGGCGTTGAGCGCCGGGCCGTGCGGGAGGCCGGGATGGCCGGTGCGCGTGAGGTGCATCTGATCGACGAGCCCGTGGCAGCGGCCATCGGGGCTGGTCTTCCGGTGACCGAACCCGTCGGCACCATGATCGTCGACATCGGCGGCGGCACGACCGAGGTGGCCGTGCTCAGCCTCGGCGGCACAGTTCTGAGTGAGTCCGTCCGGGTGGCAGGCGATGAGATCAGCGACGCCATCGGCGTCTATCTCAAGAAAGTGCACAACATGGTCGTCGGCGAGCGCACCGCGGAGGACATCAAGATCCGCATCGGATCGGCTTTCCCCGATGACGCCTTCGATCAGGAGTCAATGGACGTGCGCGGACTCCATCTGCTCTCCGGCCTGCCTCGCACCATCAATCTGAAGGCCGGAGATCTGCGCGAAGCCATCGCGGAGCCTCTCAACGTGATTGTCGAGGCTGTGAAACGGACGCTGGAACGCACCCCCCCTGAGCTGGCGGCCGACATCGTTGATCGCGGCATCATGCTGGCGGGCGGTGGAGCGCTGGTCCGTGGCATCAGCGATCTGATCAGCCACGAAACCGGCATCTTTGTGCATGTCGCCGAGGATCCCCTGCTCTGCGTGGTGAATGGCTGCGGCCAGGTCCTGGAGGACTGGAAGCGTCTGCAGCGGGTTGTGGATACCCCGGAATTCGTCCGCTCCTCGGCAACCTCTTGATCGGATGGCACCCTCCCTCTGGCCCGGACAAGGCCGTTGGCGGGGCGCGCGCCGACTCACGCCGTGGGTGTTGTTTCTGGCGGCTCTGCTGATGGTCCGTCTCAGTAAGGGAGCGGGCTTTGCCGATGCCTATGCCCTGCTGAGTCGTCCCTTCTGGCCGGGGTCTGCCCAGCGTGAGTGGATCGCCGCCGCAGCTGATCTGGAACAGCGGTCACGCCTGGCCTTGCTGGAGCAGGACAACCAACGCCTGCGGGGGATGTTGAACCTGCAGCAACGTGGGTCCACGGAGGGGCATCTGGCCGCGGCTGTGATCTCGCGCTCCCCCGGGGGTTGGTGGCAGCAGTTGGAGCTCGGCAAGGGGTCGGTGCATGGCGTCAGCCCGGGGGACGCCGTCCTCGGCCCAGGTGGCTTGATCGGGCGGATCGCCAGCGTGACCCCAGCAACATCCAGGGTGAAGCTGCTGACGGCGCCGGGAACGGAGATCGGAGTGTGGTTGCCACGCTCCCGCAGCCACGCCCTGCTGGTTGGTCAGGGCAACAGTCGGCCCCGTCTGCGCTTCATTGAGAAGGACCCGGATGTGCGCCCCGGCGATCTGGTGAGCACGTCCCCAGCCAGCACACTTCTCCCCGCGAACATGCCGGTGGGGGTGATTCAGTCTGTGGATGAACGGTCGGTGCCGGCACCGATGGCGCTGCTTCAGTTGATCGCGGCTCCGGAGGCCATTGACTGGGTGCAGGTGAAGACGGATTGATGCGATGAACCGTCTGCATCGACAACCGATCTGCGTCGCGTCGGCACTGCTGGTTCCGCTCTGCGTCTTGGCGTCTCCGCCTTGGTTGATGATCTCCGGTGTCGGCCCGGCCTGGGGAGTGCTGTGGTTGCTGCCCTGGGCCTTGGTGGATGGTCCGGTGTCCGGCGTGGTGGCAGGGCTCAGTCTTGGTCTGGTGTTGGACGGTCTCAGCCTTGACCCGGGCACACAGATTCCCGCTTTGATGCTGCTGGGTTGGTGGTGGGGGCGCCTGGGCCGTCGTGCCGCGCCGATTCAGCGCAGTCTCAACCTGGGTCTGCTGGCCTGGGCTGGTGCCGTTGTTCTCGGCCTTGGCATGCTGCTGCAGATCTGGGTTCAACAGGGGTTTGCCCTTGAGCTTGGTCTGCGCAGCTGGGGTGTGCAGACCCTGCTCTGCCAGGCGTTGGTCACCGCCTTGATGGCTCCGCTTCTCGTTTCCTTTCAGCTGTTGGTCTGGCGACGGAGGGCCCCGGGATGAGTCGTCTTCTTTCACGACGCCAGCTTCTGCTGGGATCGCTGGCGATGGCCTTGGCAGCTTGCGGGCGGCCGGCTTCCGATCGCGATGCCCTGGAGCTGTGGACCCTGCAGCTGGCTCCGAAATTCAACGATTACTTCGCCGATCTCCTGGTGGCCTGGCGTCGCCAGCAGCCCAGTCATCCCGTCGTCTGGACCGACTTGCCATGGGGGTCCGTCGAGCGCAAGTTGCTTGCGGCTGTGTTTGCGAGGACCGCTCCGGATCTGGTCAATCTCAACCCACCGTTTGCGGCCAATCTGGCCAGCAAGGGCGGGCTGGCTGATCTTGAGCCGATTCTTCCTGCCGGTACCGCTGATCTGTACCTTCCGGCCGTGTGGGAGGCCTGCCGTGATCAGACGGCCGGACGGATTGCCATTCCCTGGTATCTCACCGTCCGGTTGAGCTTGGTGAATCATCAGCTCTTGGATCAGGCCGGTCTGTCCGCTCCCCCCAGAACCTGGTCTGAGCTTCCCGCTTTTCTGCGCCGCATCCGTGACACCACCGGACGCTATGGCCTGTTCATGACGGTCGTCCCGGACGACTCAGCGGAAATGCTGGAAACGCTCGTTCAGATGGGTGTTCAGCTCCTCGACGATCAGCGCCGGGCGGCTTTTGACAGCCCGGTGGGGCGTGACGCCTTCGCGTTCTGGACCGAGCTGTATCGCGAGGGGTTGCTGCCTCGGGAGGTGGTCAGCCAGGGTCAGCGTCGGGCCATTGAGCTTTTTCAGAGCGGGGAGCTCGCCGTGGCGGCGACCGGTGCGGAGTTTCTGCGCAGTATCCAGACCAATGCCCCAGGCATCGCGGCCGTCACCCGGGCCCATCCGCCGCTGGTGGGAGCCGACGGCACGGCCAATGTGGCTTTGATGACCCTGGCAGTGCCGCGTCAAAGCCCGCATCCCGACGAGGCGTTGGCGTTTGCTCTGTTTCTCACCAACGCGGACAACCAGGCCCGCTTTGCGCGGGAGGCCCGGGTTCTCCCTTCATCGCGCACGGCCTTGGCTCGGATCCGGGACGAACTGGAGCGTGAGACCCCCACAACCGCGGGGGCCCAGCAGGTTCGTGAGGCCCGGTTGCTCTCCGCACGCACCCTGGAGACCGCCCGCGTTCTCGTGCCCGCTGACCCGGGGATCAAGCGTCTGCAGAAAATCCTCTACACCCAGTTGCAGAGGGCCATGCTCGGGCAGCTCTCCAGCACGGAGGCCCTGGTTGAGGCTCGGCGCCAATGGGACCAGTATTCCCAGTCCCGTTGGCCTTGAGTCGGGTCGGCTGATCCTTAAGAGAATTGGTAAACCGACCATCCCGCAGGCGGATTACCGCCGACCCTCCGGCTTTGAACAGTATGGTTGCAACTCGTTAAGTGTGAGCTGGATGGCGGGCGCGCAGCCCCTGGATTCAAAAGCCACGATTCTTGTGGTCGACGACGAGGCCGCTGTGCGTCGCGTCCTGGTGATGCGATTGCAGCTCTCCGGCTACAAGGTGATCTGTGCCGAGGACGGTGAGCAGGCCTTGGAGATGTTCCACAGCGAATCTCCCGACCTGATCGTCCTGGACGTCATGCTGCCGAAGCTGGATGGCTTTGCGGTGTGTCGTCGCCTCCGCGCTGAATCCTGCGTTCCCATCATTTTTCTGTCAGCGGTGGAGGCCATCTCCGAACGCGTGGCCGGTCTTGATCTGGGCGCCGACGACTACCTCCCCAAACCCTTCAGCCCGAAGGAGCTCGAGGCCCGAATCGCCACGATTCTGCGTCGTGTCGG
>JBGKDR010000032.1:0-4325 GCA_042954225.1 Parasynechococcus sp. | reverse complement strand
GCCCGCTGCTCGGCGAAGTGCACCACCGAGCTGGGCTTTTCCTCGATCAGCAGGTCGAGAAGTCGCTGATACTCATGGGCGATGTCCATATGGACAAACCGCATCGGTTTGCCACCGGTCTCCTCCCAGGCTTTGAGCCGTTCGCCGATGCTCGCAATCGGAGTGAGGGATTCAACTTCCAGATCGATGTCGATCTTGCGTCGGCTGAGGTTGTCGACGATCAGAACGTCGTGGCCCTGATCGGCCAGGTTCACCGCACAGGGCCAGCCGCAGAAGCCGTCGCCGCCGAGAACCAGAACTTTCACCCCAAACTCCTGCAGGAACGAGCGCAATCGCTCAGTAATGGCAAATTACTACAGGGATTTTTCCGCTTCGCGATCAGCTGATCGCGACTGTCACGGCCATCAAAGCGACCACCAGCACGGCACCACTGATCATCATCAGTTTTGTTCCCGGCCCACGGGTGCTGCTGGCTTCAACGACCTCCATGCGGGGCTCCTTGGCGAAGGCGTTCAGACGACCGCCGTCCTCGGTTGTGACCTGCATGGCTGCTTCAAGACTGCACGGACCTTATGGGTCCAAATGCTCAGTGCCTGGCTTTGTGAAGCCAGCGACATCTCACTTCATGAGTCTTTACTTGTAACCAGGCCATCGGTCGGCGAGCTGGCGGAGGCCTGGGCCCGTTTCGGCAGCCGTCCCGAGCGGTAGGCCAGGCGCCCGGCTTCCACGGCCTGCCCCATGGCAGCGGCCATGGCGGCCGGGTCACCGGCCAGGGCGATGGCGCTGTTGACCAGAACCGCATCGGCCCCCATTTCCAGGGCCTGGGCCGCTTCACTGGGCACACCGATACCGGCGTCAACCACAACGGGAACCGTGGCGTTCTCGATGATCAGGTTGATGTTGGCGGCATTGTTGAGGCCTTGTCCCGAGCCGATCGGCGAGCCCAGGGGCATCACCGTGGCGCAGCCAACCTCTTCCAGCCGCTTGGCCAGCAGTGGGTCGGCGTTGATGTAGGGGAGAACGGTGAAACCTTCCTTCACCAGTTGCTCGGCTGCCTGCAGCGTGCCGATGGGGTCCGGCAGCAGATGACGGCTGTCGGGAATGACCTCCAGCTTGATGAAGGTGTTGTCGTCCTGGCCAGCCAGCTTCGCGAGCTCACGACCAAGACGCGCAACGCGGATCGCCTCCTCGGCATCCGTGCACCCAGCGGTGTTGGGGAGCATCCAGATGCGAGACCAGTCGATGGCCTCCATCAGCCCCTCATGGCCGGCCGCGACGCTCTGCACACGGCGCACCGCCACTGTCACCATCTCGCAGCCCGAGCGGTCGATGCTCTGCTGCATCGAGGTTATGGATGGGTACTTACCCGTGCCGGTGAACAGACGACTGCTGAACTGACGGCCACCAATGGTGAGGGAATCGCTGGGATGAGGCGTCGACGTCATGACGTGAGTAAGCAATAGGCCCTACCGTGCAGCCATCATCCCTCGCGCTCCATGCCTTTCCTGCTTGCCATGGATCTTCCGGTCGGCAGTCAGGTGCCGTTCCAGACCAATCCGCAACTGCCCCTGGATCCCATCCAATTGGCTGTGCCCCTGCAGGTCGAAGGCAAGACGGTGGAAAGCTTTGATCCAGTGGCCCGTGCGGCCGATCTGGCCACCTCATTGCCTCGCGAGTGGTGCGGCACATTTCAGCCCTTCGACGGCAACCCGACCGTGGATGTGCGCCTGACATTGACGGCATTGACGGCGATGGGGCAGATGGTGGATCTGCGCGGCACCATGCAGATGGGCGATGTGTCCGTGCCCGTCCAAGGCAATCTCCACGCCAAGTCTGACCAGTTGGATCTGATTCCCCTGGGTGAGCCGTTGATTGCAGGACTTGAGCCCGGAGGCGTCTTTCTCGGTCTGCAGGGATTCAGCCCCACCGGATGGCAGGCACCACGGTTGATCAACCGTGCCGATCTCTCAACGGGAACCGGTGGACGCTTGGCCTTGACCAGCTGCGTTGACGAGGCTCCAACTGAGTTTCCGGTTCAACCGCTCTGGTGAAACCAGCTCAGCTGGAGCGTTTCTGTCGTTTCTCCAGCTTTTTCAAACCCTGTTGCGCTGTTTTGTTGTTCGGCTCCAGCGCCAGGGTTTTTTTGTACAGGCTGATCGCTTCTTCGTCGGCCAGAAGTTTCTGCTGCGCGAAGGCGAGATTATTCAGTGCAACGGGGTAATCCTTTTTGGCGCGCAACGCCAATTTGTAGTGGCGAACGGCGCCCTCGTAATCCTTCTGAGCTGCCAAGGCAAACCCCAGAGCGTTCTGAATCAGAGCCTTGGCTTCGTCGGGTTCCTGATTCAGGCGTTTCACCGCCTGCTTCAAGGTCGCGGTGGCTTGGGGATAGAGACGTTTGCGCAGCTGAACCGATGCCAGTTCGTACAGGTCAGCAGCCTGGCTGGATTGACGTGCTCCAGCACGCTCCAGCTCGATCAATTTGATTTCATCACCACGAACTCGCAGAACCTGACGGCCTGCGAGTACGGCGACAACAGCGAGCAGGCCAACCAGGCCCAGCAAGTAGGTCTGGGGCAGCAGATTCACAGCTGTGCGATCAACCCTTGGCGGCGGTCACAACGTTGGTGAAGCTTGCCGGATCAGCAACAGCGAGCTGGGCCAGCATTTTGCGGTTCAGACGCACGTCGGCTTTCTTCAGCCCGCCGATCAGACGGCTGTAGCTCACGCCGTTGATCCGTGCAGCGGCATTGATGCGTGCAATCCACAGACGGCGGAAGTCACGCTTGCGACGGCGACGGTCGCGATAGGCGTTGCACAGCGCCTTCATGACCCGCTGGTTGGCGGTCCGGAACAGGGTGCCGTTGCTGCCACGGAAGCCACGGGCCAGCCGCAGAATCTTGTTGCGGCGTTTACGGGCGACGTTGCCTCTCTTAACGCGGGCCATGAAAGGGAAGAATCAGATCAGGTCGGAACGAACGAAAGCGGTGGATGCTCCGCTTCAGGCGTAGGGCATCATCAGGGTCACGCGCTCCTCGTCGGTGCGGTCCACGACGGCCTTGGTGGCCAGGTGACGCTTCTGCTTGGGGGACTTGTGGTCCAGCAGGTGATTGCGGAAGGCGCGCCGACGCAGGAACTTGCCAGTGCCGGTTGCTTTGAACCGCTTGGCGGCAGCTTTGCGGGTCTTCAGCTTGGGCATTGCTCTGCTCGTTCGGGCACAAACGACAACAATACGCCCTTGCCCGCCACTCATGGACCAACGCCATGATGCAGGCAACTTGTAAGTAGGCCTGGTGCTTCGGCTGTTGTCCCTGACTGCGCTGATCTTTGTCACCGTCGGTTGTCGCGCCCGAGAGCTCACCCAGTCGATCCCCCCACCGGCCACAGAACCATCGGATCCTGCGGCAGTTGAACCGCCGAAGCTGCCCCTCACCCACCGATCGGTTCCCCTGCCGCCTCCGGCCCATCGCTCTGACTCCACCTTGTGGGTCGCGCTTGCCGCGCACCTCGGCGCCAGTCCAGCGGCGCCGCCCCTGGATCTCGTCAGTGCAGGTCAACCACTGCAGATCAGTGATTCCAGTGGCCGCACCTGGTCGGCCGCCGCCGCACAGGTGCGTTGGCGTTCGGTTCCGCACCCACCGCAGGCCTTGGCTCGGCAGGTTGCCGGCCCCTACGCCAGTTTTGAGTCCGCCGAACGCGCGGCCATGCGCTGGCGCTCCATTGGCGTTGATGCCCTGGTCGCCCACCCGTCGGAGTGGGAGGTCTGGGCGCCAGCATCCGCTGCGGTTCCAGAGGGATTGGCGGTGCGGCCGTGGGCGACGACGCTGACGGCGTTGATCCGCCCGGTGTTGGAGCTGCCGGAGGGTGCCCCTCCTTTGGAAGGGTCCCTGCTGATTGATGCGCCCGATGGCCTGCGTTGGCAGGGCGGTGTTTACCAAGGACCGTTTCGTCTTCAGCCCGATGCCTATGGCAGCTGGAGCCTCGTTGAACAGGTGCCGATCGAGCGCTACCTCGAGGGGGTCGTGCCCCATGAAATCGGTGCGTCTTCACCGGAGGCCGCACTCCAGGCGCAAACCGTGTTGGCTCGCACGTGGGCACTGGCCAACAGCCACCGGTTTGCCATCGACGGCTACCACCTCTGCAGTGACACCCAATGTCAGGTCTACAGCGATCCTCGGATTGCTGGCACTGCCGTGCGCCAGGCGATTGCCGCGACCACCGGCCGAGTGCTCAGCTGGCAGGGTGCCCCGATCAGTGCGGTGTATCACGCCAGCAATGGTGGGGTGATGGCCACTGGGCCGGAAGCCTGGTCGATGGCGTCGGTCCCT
>JBGKDR010000031.1:0-5039 GCA_042954225.1 Parasynechococcus sp. | reverse complement strand
GCCCGTCGGCGTCAATCAGGAGACTCTCCTGAGCGAATTGCGGCGTCTCAGCTGGGGTGCCGCCGACATCCTGAGGGCCTATGCCCGCGGAGAGCAGCCTCCCCATGGTTTCCCGAAGGCGTTGAGTGTCGACGACGGTGGGGAAGGGCCGGTGTCCGCAGCAGATCTGGCTGTCAACCAGTGGTTGCTGGATGGATTGTCCAGTGCGTTCCCGGACGCCGGCTGGACCCTGCTCAGTGAGGAAACGGCCAAGGAGCAGCTCACCGCTGGGCAACCACTGCCCGCGGACTGGCTCTGGATTCTGGACCCGCTTGATGGCACCAAGGATTTCCTTCAGGGAACAGGTGAATACGCCGTGCATCTGGCGTTGGTGCACGGGCAACGCCCTGTTTTAGGTGTGGTTTTGCTGCCGGAAGCCGACGAACTCTGGATCGGCATCATCGGTGAAGGGGCCTGGTGCGAAAACCGTCAGGCTGAACGGTCGCCGGTTCGCTTCAGCGATCGAACCGCAGTGTCGGATCTGATCCTGGTGGCCAGCCGTAGCCACCGCGATGATCGTCTCGTGAAGTTGATTGACGCTCTCGAGCTCGGCGGTTCCAAAGCGGTTGGCAGTGTTGGCTACAAGGTCGCCACGATCCTTCGGGGCGAGACCGACCTGTACATCTCCCTCTCCGGTCGAAGTGCGCCCAAGGATTGGGACATGGCGGCTCCGGAGGCGGTGCTGCTGGCGGCTGGTGGACGTTTCACCCATGCGGATGCGGGTGAGCTCACCTACAACACGGGCGACGTTCGTCAGGCCGGTTGCCTGATTGCGAGCCATGGAAAAGCCCACGCTGCGCTCGGTGAGAGAGCAACGCGGGCGATGGCTGAGATCGATCCTGGATTCCAGGTCTGATCAGCTCAGGGGTGCCACTGGGGTTGGCTGAGGCTGAGGCTCGGTGGCATCACCACTCTGGGGAACCCCGCGGAGGGTCAGATTGATGCGGCCGCGGTTGTCGATTTCCCGAACCCGAACGGTGACGTCATCGCCGACTTTCACCACATCTTCAACCTTCTCCACACGCGCTTCGGAGAGCTGGGAGATGTGAATCATGCCCTCTTTGCCGGGGAGGATCTCGACAAAGGCTCCGATTGGAATGATGCGCGTGATCGAACCGGAGAAGACCTCTCCTTCGTTGACCTTGCGGGTGAGCCCTTCGATGATCTTCTGAGCTTCTTCCGCAGCAGCTCCATCGTGGGACGCGATGGTGACGATGCCGCTGTCTTCGATATCGATCTTGGTGTTTGTCCGTTCCGTGATTCCCTTGATGGTGCGGCCACCGGGACCGATCACGGTGCCGATCAGTTCGGGGTCAATCCGGAAGCTGAGCAAACGCGGAGCATGGGGTGACAGGCCTTCGCGTGGTGCATTGATGGCCTCGAGCATTTTCTCGAGGATGTGCAACCTGGCGGGACGGGCCTGATTGACAGCCTCGGCGATGGTTTTCACCGAAAGGCCGGTGATCTTCATGTCCATTTGCAAGGCAGTGATCCCCTTCTCACTCCCGGCCACCTTGAAGTCCATGTCGCCGAGGAAATCCTCGATGCCTTGAATGTCAGTGAGGATGCGAACCTCGTCGCCTTCCTTGATCAGGCCCATGGCAGCTCCACTGACGGGAGCTTTCAAGGGCACACCGGCATCCATCAGGGAGAGAGTGCTGCCGCAGACCGACCCCATTGAGGTGGACCCGTTGGAGCTCAGGACCTCGCTCACCACCCGGACGACGTACGGGAAGGTGTCTTTCGCAGGAAGCACGGGCAGAATTGCCCGCTCAGCCAAGGCTCCATGACCGATTTCCCGTCGACCCGGTGAGCGCATGGGGCGGGTCTCTCCGACGGAGTACGGCGGGAAGTTGTAGTGGTGCAGGTACAGCTTCTCAGTGTTGGGATGGAGGTCATCCATCTCCTGGGCATCGCTCGGGGTTCCCAGCGTTGCCGTTGAGAGCACCTGGGTCAGACCACGCTGGAACAGACCGGATCCGTGCACGCGCCGGGGGAGTACACCGGCTAAGGCACTGATCTGACGCACCTCATCGAGGCTACGGCCGTCGACACGCTTGCCATCCTTGAGGATCTGCTGGCGCATCAACGTTTTGGTCAGCGCCTTGAAGCTGTTGCCGAGCAGTTTGGGGCTGGCGCCCACAGCCTGCTTGACGGCATCGTCATCTTTGAGGGCTGCGATTGTCTCGGACACCTCTGCCTTGACGGCCTCAAGGGCGCTGTCCCGGTCGTCCTTGGTCTGATCGAATTTCTTCAGGACGCCACTGATGGCCTTGCTGCACTTCTTCTCGAGGAATGCGGGGACGGTGTTGTCCTGTTCAGGGGTCTCAGGATGAACCTGTTCGATCCCGAGGTCCTTGAGCAGGTTCTGTTGCGCCTTGATCAGTTCACAGATCGCTTCGTAACCGAAGTCGATGGCCTCGATCACGTCCTGTTCGGGGAGCTGGTTGGCACCCGCTTCAACCATGACCACGCCATCGGGGGTACCGGCCACCACGAGGTCGAGGTCTCCGCGCTCGATCTCCCTGTAACTGGGGTTCAGCACAAAGTCGTCGCCCAGCAGGCCGACGCGCACTGCGGCCATGGGGCCGTTGAAGGGGATTTTCGCGAGCAGGGTGGCAATGGAGGCACCCGTGACGGCCAAGACGTCGGCGGGGACCCGTTCGTCGAGGGACAGGCAGGTCGCCACCACCTGCAGGTCATCCCGCAGCCAATTGGGGAAGAGTGGCCGCATCGGACGGTCGATGAGGCGTGCCGTCAGCGTTGCGCGCTCGGGGGGACGGCTCTCACGGCGTTGGTAGCTTCCCGGAATACGCCCGGCGGCGTACAACCGCTCTTCGTAGTCGCAGATCAGCGGAAGGAAGTCGATGCCCTCACGCCCTGAGGAGCGGGTGGCTGTGACCAGAACGGCGGTGTCACCGCATTCGACCAGAACGGAACCCCCTGCCTGGGGTGCGAAACGTCCTGTGGTCAGTCGAATTTCGCGTCCATCAAACGAAATTGACTGTGTTTGTCCTTGCACGTCGGTTTATGTCCCTTTGTCAAATCTATTTTTGCATTTCATCGCTTCCATCCACAACAAAAGGGGCGGACACGCTGGCCCACCCCTTGCTGCGATTGGTCGTTCATCCAAACGTCTGATTTCTGGCTCAGAGAATTGAGCCGCTGAATCACCAGCTGGACTTCACAACACCGGGGAGTTCGCCCTTGTGGGCACGCTCACGGAGTTGGTTGCGGCACAGGCCGAAGTCGCGGTACACGCCGCGGGGCTTGCCGGTCGCCCAGCAGCGGTTGCGCACACGGTTGGGAGCGCTGTTGCGGGGAAGGGCCTGAATCTTGCGATGGATCTCCAAGCGATCCATCGGATCCTCAGCTGAATTGAACGCCTCCATCAGCGCAGCGCGCTTGGCAGCAAAGCGCTCCACCATCTTTTTGCGCTTCACGTCGCGGGCGATCATCGACTTCTTGGCCATTCAGCTGCCGGAAACGGTTGGACGAATCTTTGATTTTACAGGTTGGTAGCCCCCTGGTGTCTTCAGCGGTTGATCAGATGCTGCACGACTGAGAGCTGGCTGGTGTCACGGACAATCAGGACCACGGTCAGGCCAACCAGAAGCAGAAAGCCCGACTGCGCAAAGGCCAGCTGCAGGCGCTCGGGCACTGGGCGGCCACGAACGGCCTCGAGCGCCAGCAAAAGCATCTGACCACCATCGAGCAGGGGAAGTGGCAGGGCGTTGAGAACGGCCAGATTCACGGAGATCAGCGCCATGAACAGGATCAGTCCAGACCCCCCTTGCTGGCTGAGCTGAGCTCCCATTTCGACAATCTTGACCGGTCCACTGACCTGGCCGGCAGTGGTTTGGAAATCCGTGACCAGCCCGGCGTAACCGCTGGCGGTCTGCTGGACGAGGCGAAGGAACTGGTTCGCGGGGTGGAGGAACAGGTCTCCTGGTCCCCTGGCTGGACGGGTAGCCCCGTTCAGATTGGTCTGAAGCTGAGCTCCAATCCGTCCCTGACCATTGATGTCTTCGGGGGTCAGGACGAGGCTATTCCTGTCTTCACCGCGTTGCAGATCGATCCTGAGCGGCTGTTCAGGAGCTGTCTTGACCATGCGGACAATGTCCTGGACACCGCTCTGGCCCGCCTGAAGCGGTGCGTTGTCGACTGAAAGAATTAAGTCTCCAGAGACCAGACCGGCGCGATCCGCGGCCCCACCGGGCTGGATGCCCACAATCAGAACACCTGGGTCCGGGTCTGCGGGAAGTCCCACGACAGCGGCCTGTCCAACCAGGATGACGAAGGCGAGCAAAAGGTTGGCGAGAACCCCTGCGGCAATGACAAGGGCACGTTGGTGGATCGGCCGATTTTTCAGCAGGTCAGGGTCATCACTGGCTATGGACGACTCGTCGTCGTCGTCAGGAAATGCCACGAATCCACCCAGAGGCAGCAGGCGCAGTGCGTAGGTCACGCCACGTCGCTGACGTTTGATCAGCGCGGGCCCGAAGCCGATCGAAAAGCCACTGACACGGATGCCTTGCAGTGTTGCGGCAAAAAAGTGGCCTGCCTCGTGAATCACGATCAGCAGGGCCAGAACTCCAAGGGCCGCAAACACATTCATGGGCATCCGATCAACGACGCCCGATCATTCTGGCTTGAGTTCCTCCGTGCCGACGTAGGGCACCAGTGCCGATGGCAGCCGAACGCTGCCATCGGCCTGCTGGCCGTTCTCGAGCACAGCAGCCATCGTGCGACCAACGGCCAGTCCGCTCCCGTTCAGGGTGTGGACGAGACGGCTGTTCTTGCCCTCTTTGGTGCGGATCGACGACCGACGGGCTTGGAAGTCGCCACAGACGCTGCAGCTGGAGATCTCGCGGTAGGCACCTGCCCCAGGAAGCCAAACCTCAAGGTCGAAGGTGCGTTGGGCTGAGAAGCCGAGGTCCCCTGTGCATAGATCCAGAACGCGGTAGGGCAGTTCCAAGGCCTGAAGCACGGCTTCCGCG
>JBGKDR010000030.1:0-3098 GCA_042954225.1 Parasynechococcus sp. | reverse complement strand
TTGGCCCTGGCCAGTGATGTTGCTCAGAAATGGCTCGAAGGAGCAGCCCCACGCCGGGTGATCGTTGTCCCCGGCAAGTTGGTCAATCTGGTTCCCTGAATCAGCTCTTGGAAAAACGCATCGAGGCGGGATTGGCCCAGTCGCCCTGGGCCACGTAGCCCCTGTTGTTACCGGCGAGGTGGCGAAGGATCCAGAAGATGGATTCATCGGATTCGTCGCCAAGCACCTGGCGGATCTCGGCAACCGAGCGTGCGACTCGGTCGTTGAGGACCGACTCAACCCTTGACTGAAGACCAAGAACCGCTGCTGCGGCTTTCTTACCTGCCTCGACACCGGGCTGGTGATAGGCGTTGATGTTCACCAGTTCGCCGTAAAGACCCACGGCACGTTCGAACAAGGCGATCAAGGCACCGAGACGCCGCGCATCAAAACGCTGCATGGTGATGCTCATGTTCTGGCGGTCACTTTCGGTGAGTGCTGAACGGGTGCCCTGAAGGAAACCATCGAGGAAATCGCCAGGGTTCTGATCGTTGATGACAGGACACGATGCGCTGTCCTCCAGCACCTCGATGAAGGTGACAAAGAAGTTGTCAACACCATCCCTGAGTTGCTGGACGTAGGCGTGTTGATCGGTGGACCCTTTATTGCCATACACCGCAATGCCCTGATGGACCACCTGTCCATCGCGGTCCTCCCGTTTACCCAGGGATTCCATCACCAGCTGCTGCAGGTAACGGCTGAACACCTCCAGTCGGTCCCGGTATGGAAGAACAACCATGTCGCGCTGTCCGCGGCCGTCCCCTGCCACGAACCAGGCCGCAGCCATCAGTGCCGCTGGGTTGCGCCGGAGGTCCTCAACCCTGGTGGCCTCATCCATCTGAGCCGCCCCCGCGAGAAAATCGCGGATGTCGCATCCGATCAAGGCGCCGGGGAGAAGCCCCACAGCACTGGTGATGCTGGTACGACCACCAACCCAATCGAACATGTCGAAGCGCTGGAGCCAGTCCTCAGCCTGGGCTTTCTGATCCAGCCGGCTGTCGAGCATCGTGATTGCGACAGCTTGCTTGGACCAGGTGCCCCCGGATGCCTCGAGGCGATGGCGGGCCTGCTCCATCCCAAGTTGCGGTTCCGGCGTGCCACCGGATTTACTCACTGTGACGACAAGGGTGGTGGCGAGTCGGGGCTCCAGACCGTCAAGAACAGCACTGATGCCATTGGGGTCGACGTTGTCGAGGAAGTGGAATGGCAGACCCTGGCCGGTCGACTGGAGAGCCTGGATCATCAGGATCGGCCCAAGGCCACTGCCGCCGATGCCAATCCAAAGCACATCGGTGAACGGCTGGCCGTTGGGTGCCTTGATCGCTCCGTTCAGGACGTCCTGACCAAACTGCTCAATCCGATCGACTTCGCTGGAGACGTGTTGTCCTGCCTCCGGAGTCGGAGCCAATTCCGGGGTTCGCAACCAGTAATGACCAACCTGGCGTTGTTCATCAGGATTGGCGATGCTGCCTGACTCAAGCGCCTGCATGGCCTTGAAGGCCTGATCAAATCGGGGTTCCAGAGCTGTGAGGTGCTCTGCGTTGACATGCATTCGACTGATGTCGAGCCAAAAACCCAGATCGTCGTGATACCAGAGCAGATCGCAGAAGCGTTGCCACTGAATCTGAGCATCACTGCTGCTGAAATCCGGGAAGCTCATCGAGTCCTGGTACCGCCTCGGAAGACGGTATCGGTGTTTTTCAGAGACTCATGACGTTGTGGGACAGCACCGCTAGTTTCAACACGATTTCTTATCGGGAGCCAAACGTCCTTGAAGGGCAGACCCCTGTTCACCGCTGCCATTGCAGCCGTGGCTCTCGTTGTCCTTTCCGGAGCCGTTCAGAGCGATCTGTCTCGAAAGCCTGACGCAAGGGGGAGCAAGGGGTTTCAAGCTGGGATCAACAGCCTGAATCCGTCTGATTTCAGCAGCGAGGAGCTTCAGGAACTCCAGCGTCGTTTCGGTGTGCATGGTCCGCAGACACCGATCGCTCAGCTGTTTACCCAGGGTGTTGATCAGCTTGAGCCCCTGAGGGCACAGACGCTGTCACGACTCAAGCGGTTTGAGCCGATCATCCAACGGGAATGCCGTCGTCAGCACGTGAACCCAATGCTGGTGACAGCGATCCTGTTCGACGAAATTCAGCACTCAAAACCCGGAGAGGATTTCCCATTGATTGCCCATTCGGGTCTGGTGAAAACCCATGGTCTGGCGCAGATCGGAATCAGCGAGCTGATTCACCAGAAGCGTTTGCCGGCTAACCCCACCCAGGACGACATCGCCTGGGCCCGGGAGCAGTTGCTGGACCCGGCCATCAATATCGAGCTGCTGGTCGGCAAGATCCGCCGCCTCAAGCAGGAGCTGGGATTCCCGGAAGAGTACGTGCTGATGTCGAGCCGGTCGTATCTCGAGGCAAAGGCCATCGCCACCCTGACCTATCTCCACAACGGGAAACTCGACTACCCGGCTCGAATCCTGCGCTACATGCAGGATCCAGAACTGCACGGTTTGATCTACGGCGAACAGATCCAGGGGCAGTCCTGGCTGATTTAGGGGACATCCCTGGAGCTCAACTGACCAGAACCAACGGTGCTGGAGCAGGGGCCCGATTGCGATCGGCAGGCGGCGTTGACCGAGGTGCTCGGAACAACATCGGCAGCGAGGAAGCGATCAACACCGTTGTGATGCCCAGGAACACCAGCATTGGAATGGGCCTGACCCAGGGTTGCCGTTCCAGGGGTGTGTGGCACTGAGAACAGATCGGAATGGCCCCTTTGGGAGGGCGCAAAACGATGGCGGGGCCGCAGCAACAGGACGGACAGCGAAACCGCGGCATTCACCCCCTGCTGATGCCCGGATCGTAATCAGATTCCGTGGTGGCATCCGCACCCCAGGGGCCACCGACTGCTTGCGAGGATCGTCAGCTGTTCCGTTCGCTCCCGATGCCCCTCCGCTCCATGGTGCGTCAGCTGCAAGAGGCAGCGCTCACCGGAGAACTGTTGGAGCGTTGTAATCGCTCCGAGCGGCTGCTGATGCGGGGTGCCAACCGTGGAAGTCGGGC